>JBCBEA010000352.1:0-4976 GCA_038529195.1 Cyanobacteria bacterium J06600_6 | reverse complement strand
ATCATATTTTGCACGACTATATCTCAAACAAATGCTCAAAATACGGAAAGCGTAACTAATAACAATAACGAAAACGTTGATGTCAACGTTCAGGAAGCTGGATCGCAACAGCAGGGACAAAGTGCTAATGGTGGAACATCTTCGGTAACAGTTGAGGATGAGGAGGCTAAAGATAACTTTTGGTCAGGTCGTGCCAATGGTCAGCTAGTTATTCCAGAAGGCAATGCTGCTCTCACCTGCGGAGAACAAATGATTTCCTTCTCTCGTTCGGGAGGCTTTAGCTTTGGGGTTGGTGCAGCTTCGATTAAGTCTAGTGATAATGACGGACAAATTCCTGAAGAATTCAGACCTAGTTTAGCTGCTATTCAGCAGTGTGCCAAGGAAAAAAACGTTGCCGAGATTCTCGAACAATATTTAAAATTAGCCGAAGTAGATAAAGCGATCGCTCAAACATATTTGAGAACGGTTTCACCTGAAATATATGCTACTTTGTTTGTCGAAAATGCGAAAGAAAGTGGCGATCTTGTTTCTAAACAGTCATATACTAACTTAACCAGTAACTTACGTAATTCAGAGTTTGAAAGTGTCGTTGAATGGCAGGATGGTTACTATGCTGAGGCAATGGATCGGGCGAGAGTTAAGCTTAAAAAAGAGCGAGAATTAAGGCAAATAGAAAGAGATAAAAGATTAGCAGAGTTAGAAGTCCTAGAGTTAGAAAGAAGAGCTAGAGAAACAGAATCTATTATTAAATATAATCAATCTAATTTAAATAACTATCTGGAAAAATATCAGCAGCAATAGAATATTTAATCGATGAGCCTAAACAATCAATTTATCCCCCGTAATATCTAGCAGCCATTAATTTATTCCCCAGTTTAGATAGTTACTAATACTGATACTTGCAGTTTGTCTTAGCTATTAGAATTGAATGACTTTAGATTAAATAACTATTAGTTAATAGCGAAAGCTTGAGGAGATTTTTGTGCCAATTAGTACTAAGTTTTTACTACACTATAGTCCTCCAATCGCGGGTGGAATTAAACAAAGTCTGATTGGACTGAGCAAACTAATTCTGGTTACAGGAATTTTATGGCTACCACAGGCTGTGTCCCAGACAGCAGCAGCAGAAGATAAGCCAGCACCAAAACAAATTCTTACTCCTCTAATTCCCCGTCAAGAAAGCTTTGAGGAGGCAATTACTCCTGGTGAGGCTCGACTAATGGCTCAGGAATTGTCAGGCTTAATCAACCGTTTTAAAGCAACCTTGTTGACAGCAGATGCCACCCAAAGTCAGGTAGATGTTTCCACAGAATCAGTAATTCGCCAGCGTTTAGAGTCGAATACCGTAACCCACAAAGAAAACACTAAACTAGCAAGTTCTAAATACCAAAATTCTCATTTAGCACTACACCGAGCTAGTAGAGGACTGAAAAGATTTAAAAGTCTGCTCAAACAACGCCGATATGAAGCAGCCAAAACAGAATGGTCTAACGCCAAGCAGATACTTTGGTCATATTACCCTCAAGATCGTCTGGTCGCTCAATCTGAAGTGCGCGCCATGTGGTTTGATCGTGGAACAATTGTCAAAGCGAAATCTGAAGCAGATCTAATTGAAATTTTTGACCGTATTGCGATCGCTGGCATTAACACAGTCTTTTTTGAAACTCTTAACTCTAGCTATACTATCTATCCGAGTAAAGTTGCTCCCGAACAAAACCCCCTCGTCAAAGGTTGGGATCCCCTTAAGGCTGCAGTAAAGATTGCCCACGAGCGAGATATTGAGCTGCATGCCTGGCTTTGGACATTCGCTGCCGTCAACAAGCGTCACAATGATATTCTTGAGCTTCCGCGTCATCATTTAGGACCTGTCTTATCTCAGCGTCCAGAATGGGCAATGACCGATCACCAGGGTAGTCGTTTTCACTATAGTTCGGGAAAAGTTTTTCTCGATCCTGCTAACCCCGAAGTGAGAGGCTACCTGCAGTCTCTGATCGCTGAAATTGCTAACAACTATGATGTTGACGGTATTCACCTAGACTATATTCGCTATCCTTTTCAAAGTCCGACAGGGAAACTAACCTACGGCTATGGAAAAGCCTCCAGAGAGCAGTTTTACCACCAAACAGGCTACGATCCTGCACAACTTAATCCTTATCATCCTTTCTGGTCAAAATGGATTGAATTTCGCACCAAACAGGTAGATACGTTTGTCTCAGAGGTATCTCAACAGCTACATCAAATCGACCCCGACTTAACCCTCTCCACGGCAGTATTTCCGATGCCCGAACGCGAGCGTCTCAGCAAGATCCAGCAGGGTTGGGAAACATGGGTTCGTAAAGAATGGATCGATATGTTGGTACCAATGACCTATGCCAAAGATACGGAACGGCTCCATTATCTAACCAGCCCTTTGCTGAGAGAGTTTACTCAGGGCAAAGCCTTACTTCTTCCAGGTATTCGTCTGCTAAACATGTCGGAAGTGGGAGCATTAGATCAGATGCAGCTTCTCAGAAGTCTTTCTACCGAAGGTTATTCCTTATTCGCAGCCGAAAATCTCAATTCGGGTCTAACCACCATTTTTAATCAAACCCAAGGCGATCAGTTAGCTGAATCTCCTGGACTACCTCACCGAGAACCTTTTGCAGCTGCTCTTTCTCGCTACAGCAGTCTACAGCAAGAGTGGAATTTTTGGCTCGCAACTAATCCTGGAACTCTAAACGATCGCAATTTACTTGAATGGGGACAGCAGGCGGATCGCTTATCAACGGAGCTAGAGAATTTTATTGATCAACCAAATAGCAGAAATCTGTTTGCAGTGCAGGTCACTCTAAACTCTCTCAGACAGAGATTTCCCTACTGGATGAAACAGACTCAAAATGTTGATCGCTATCAGGCAAAAGCCTGGAAAAATCGTCTCGATACTCTCGACCGATTGCTCAATTATGGCTTGAGAAAACAATTTGATCGATCAACTGCCAAATCTGGTTAGTCAATTCTTGGTGTTCGCCCTGCTAAAATAACAGTGTCGAAATTTTCTTTCCTCTAACAGCAGTTATGCTACTGACAGAAACTAATTTAGTTGCCTTATTGTATCTAGTTCTGAGTGGCACATATCTCCTAGTGTTGCCAGCCACCGTTTATTTCTACCTCAGCAAGCGTTGGTATACTGCTAGCTCAGTAGAAAGGTTAATCATGTACCTATTTGTATTTTTAAGCTTTCCTGGAATGCTATTGTTGAGTCCTTTTCTCAATTTTCGCCCCAAACGTCGCGATTTAAAAGCTTAGGATAGTACTATGCGCAGAATTGACGCTCTGGGAATCGGTCTAGGTGTATTTGTGCTGGCGGGGTTAGTTTATTTTGCCCTACAGCTATTTGGCGTAGATAGTATCAATGCTGGCATCTGGACTCAGGCAGCTTTGGTGGTGATGCTGGTTGGCTGGTCGATGACCTATCTTTTTCGAGTCGGCAACAACGACATGACTTACCACCAGCAAATTAAGGACTATGAAGAGGCAGTAATGCTTAAACGCTTAGAAGAAATGTCTCCCGAAGAATTAGCTCAGCTACAGGCAGAAATTGAGCAAGAAAAACAATCCTAGTTTCTGTTCGGCGTTTCCAGTATGATATTCAGGTATCAATTTAACACTGCCTCATGAATGTCGCCGATCGCTTTCAACAGCTAAAACAAAAGTCAGAATGTGCCTTCGTTCCCTTCATTACGGCGGGAGACCCAGACCTTGCCACCACGGCTAAAGCGCTGGAAGTTTTGGCGAACAACGGTGCAGATATGATTGAGCTGGGTGTTCCCTATTCCGATCCTCTAGCTGATGGTCCCACAATTCAAGCAGCAGCTACTAGAGCTTTACAGAAGGGGGTCAAGCTAGAAGATGTCTTGGCAATTGTCAAAGATACGGTCGGTAAAATCAAGGTGCCGATTATTTTATTTACCTACTACAACCCAATTTACTACCGTGGTGTAGAGTCTTTTTTGCAGCAGATTAAAGAGGCAGGAGTTAGCGGTTTAGTTGTCCCCGATCTGCCCCTGGAAGAATCGGAAACTTTGCTCAATGCAGCCCAAAAAGTCGGTATTGAAGTAATTTTACTAGTTGCTCCTACCAGTTCGAGCGAGCGAATTAATGCGATTGCAGCGAAGTCACAGGGCTTTATTTACTTAGTCTCAGTGACTGGCGTTACGGGAGTTCGCTCAGAGATGGCAACAGGGGTACAAGATTTAATCACCAGTCTACATAGTGCCACAGACAAACCAATTGGGGTTGGTTTCGGCATTTCCGATCCAGAACAGGCAAAACAGATTAAAGACTGGGGTGCGGATGCGGTGATTGTGGGCAGTGCAATCGTCAAGCGTCTAGCCGAAGGTACTCCAGAAGCAGGTCTAAAAGCGATCGGCGAATTTTCTCATGCTCTCAAACAGGCAATTATTTAGCAACTATCTCCAAGTTAATTAGCGATGAGGACGATGATTTTAGCAATCAATCCTATTTCCTCAACCTACAAAAGACGGTAGCCTAAATTTAGACCACCATCTAGCTCTAGCACTGTTTACTATTCAATGCTGAGCAATTAACAAAATTAGGCAATTGCTAATTATGCTCTTCCATTGCTGCCGTTTTGAGAAATTTCTGGGGGTAACAGTGAGCTAGGAAGCTCTTCAAAGCTTTTTCTAACTGCCTTACAAAATTCTTTCATCTGAGATACAGTCATAGTTGGTTCTGCCTGTCCTTTTTCCCAACGACGGATAGTTGACACAGCTACCCCAATTTCTCTGGCTAGCTGTTCTTGAGATAACTTGACGCTTAACCTCAATTTTTTGAACGGAGAATTGGTTTCTTGAGGCTGTGATTTTTTAGGTCTTGTCATGATTTTGTCTGAATTTTTGTAACTAGTAGAATAGTGGATAGTAATTTTTTAGACAGCAAAATTATTTGGTTTAGACAATTCTTAATACAAATAATTT
>JBCBEA010000351.1:0-4984 GCA_038529195.1 Cyanobacteria bacterium J06600_6 | reverse complement strand
CTGGCAATGCTCTGCGATCGCCCTATTGTCAGCAGGAATTGGAATATGCTCTAGCTCACAATAAGCATATTGTACCTTTGCTAGTGGAGGCGATCGATCTCAAGCTCATTCCCACACAGCTTTTAAAATTACAGTTTATCGATCTGACTGAGTCTAAGTCTAAATATAAGGATGGGATTGATAAATTAATCAAGACATTAAAAAGGGATGCCTTTTACTATGAAACTCACAAGCGACTCTTAGTTAAGGCGCTTAAATGGCAAAGACAGAATCATAATCCTAGTATTTTGCTGAGGAGTTACAGTCTCCAACATTTTGCCAACTGGTTTCAGCTAGCACAACATCGTCAAGACTATCCACCTCTGGCGCTACAGGCAGAATTTATGGCTGAAAGTCTCAAGCAGCCAAAAGCCGATTCGTTAGAAGTTTTTGTCTCTTATTCCCGTGCTAATTCCGATTTTGCCCGCCAGCTAAATGATGCGCTGATGGAAGTAGGAAAGCTTACCTGGTTCGATCAGGAGAGTATTGCCTCTGGAGCAGATTTCCAGCAGGAAATTTATCAGGGAATCGAAAACTGCGATAACTTTCTATTTATTATCTCGCCAAAATCCGTCGCCTCTCGCTACTGTAACGAGGAAGTAGAATATGCCCTCCAACTAAACAAGCGGATCATTCCCGTAGTTTATCAAGCCGTTCCACCAGAAGCTTTACACCCAGTTCTCGCCAAAACTCAATGGATTGACTTTAACCAGCACAATTGCGACTTTAACGCTAACTTTCCTAAATTAGTCCGAACTATCGATACTGATCGCGAACACGTTCATAACCACACCAAATGGTCACAGCGATCGCGAGAATGGCTTAAGAGAGACAAAGATGAAGCTCTGCTATTGCGAGGGAGTGAATTTGCGATCGCCCAAAAGTGGTTAGAGTCTACTCTTCAGGAACACAAACAGCCAACTCCAACTAATTTACAGCAAGAGTTTATCGTTAGCAGTGCCAAACAGATCGAAATTGAGGAAGAGACAGAAAAACAACGGCATGCCCAGATTTTACGACTACAGCAGGAGCGTACCCAAGAAGCAGAGGCGCGACTAGCGGAAGAACATAAATATGCTCGACGACAAAGGCTATTTGCCAGTCTGGCTACCATCGGCTTTGTCATCACGACAGCTTTAGGATTAGCAGCATTATTTGAGTATCGCAAATCTAAAATTGCTGAAGTTCAAGCCATGACCCTCTCAAGCCAGGCTCTATTTGCCTCAGAGAAAAAGCTTAACGCTCTGCTCGAAGCAATTAAGGCACAGCGACAGCTAGATACAATAGCCTGGATTGTCGATCGCTCCAGTAAAACTAAGGTTAAGCAGGCTCTAAAACAGTCAGTGTACACCATCAAAGAATCCAATCGTCTGTCAGGACATCATGGTGCAGTTTTAGGAGTTGCTTTTAGTCCTGATGATCGGCTCATTGCTTCGGGGGGTCAGGATAATACGGTCATGCTTTGGAACAGAGATGGTTCTCACCTAAAAACCCTCTCTGGTCATCAGGGTTCGGTGAATACAGTTGTCTTTAGTCCTGATAGTCAGCTAATTGCTACTGCCAGTGCCGATCGCACAATTAAACTTTGGAGTCGAGATGGCGCTCTGTTGAAAACTTTTACCGAACAAAAAGACTTTAATCAGATAGCTGTTAATCAGGATGGTACAGTTCTCGCTTTTGCCCGTCGCGATCGCGCGATTGAACTCTGGAGTTGGGACGGTAAACAGGCAAGCTTAACCACGGTTATTCCCCCCGAAACTAATTCATCTGGTTTATTTACTTCCCTCGCTTTTAGTCCTGGCGATCATCTGATTGCTGCTGGTGGCGAAGACGGCACAATTAAACTTTTACATTTAGATAGAACAGATGAAAATCCTTGGCAGACCCTAAAAGGTCATCGCAGCAGGATTCTGAGCCTTGCTTTTAACGATCGCTTGATTGCCTCTGGTAGCGAAGACGGCACGATTAAACTCTGGCAGCAGGATGGTAAATTGTTGCATACCCTTAGAGGTCATCGAGGTTCGGTTAAAGATGTGGCTTTTAGTCCCGACGGTCAGTTTATTATTTCTGGGAGTCAAGACAAAACCATTAAACTCTGGCAGACGGATGGCACTCTCTTAATGACTCTAGAAGGTCATCGAGATAAGGTCATGGCGGTTGATTTTAGTCCCGACGGTCAGTTTATTATCTCTGGCAGCGAGGACAATAGCGCTAGACTTTGGCAGCTAGACAGTAGCCTACTTAAAACTTTATTTGGACACCAAAATTTAGTCAGGGCAGTCGATTTTAGCCCGGACGGTCAGTTAATTGCCTCTGCTAGTGCCGATCGCACAATTAAACTTTGGCAGCCCGATGGCAAGCTAGTGGATACTCTGCGGGGTCATGGCGATCGCGTGATGGGAGTTGCATTTAGCCCGGACGGTCAGTTAATCGCTTCTGCTAGTGCCGATCGCACAGTTAAACTCTGGCAGTCCGACGGTCAGTTAATTAATACCCTTAAAGGTCATGAAGATCGCGTAATGGGAGTTGCATTTAGCCCCGACGGTCAGTTAATCGCCTCTGCTAGTGCTGATCGCACAATTAAACTCTGGCAGTCCGACGGTCAGTTAATTAATACCCTTGAGGGTCATACCGAAGGCGTGAACGCAGTGGTATTTAGCCCCGATGGTCAGTTAATCGCCTCTGCCAGTGGAGATAATACAATTAAACTCTGGCAAAGAAATGGTTCTCTGCTTAAAACTCTAACGGGACATCAAAGTGCGGTTTTTGCTCTCGATATCAGTCCCGATGGTCAATTTCTAGCGACTGGTAGCGGAGACAATACCCTGAAAATTTGGAATATTAAAGGCAAACTATTAACCACTCTCAACAGGCATACAGATTCAGTTATGGGGGTGAAGTTTAACTCTGATGGTCAGCTAATCGCTTCTGCTAGTGTCGATAAGACGATTAAACTCTGGGAGTGGAATAGCAATCGGGCGAAGTTTAAAACGACTCTCATGGGGCATAGCGATGCGGTAGAAAGTATTGATTTTAGTCCTGACAGTCAAGCCCTAGCCTCAGCTAGCGAAGATCGAACCGTAATCCTCTGGGATGAACATAATATTCAAGAGTCTAACGATCTAATTATTCATGGCTGTATTTGGATCAAAGATTATCTCCGCTACAACCAAGCCCTAACTAACAGCGATCGCTCTCTTTGTGATCAGATCGCCGATAAATATCCTGACGCTTACTAAATCAGCAGAATTACTCTCTAATTATTATGCCTAGTCGCGATCGACAACCCAAGCAAGTTCTTCTTTTTTCTGGTCATATGATCGACCGTCGCGATCGCCCGCAGCCGAGATTTCCGCCACAGATGGAACAGGAAGTCAAAGCAAAAATTCAGGTGATATTAGACCAGCTAGACGCTAGTGCTCAAGATTTAGCGATCGCCCCAGGAATTGCCTGTGGAGGGGACATTTTGTTTCTCGAAGCCTGCCTACAGCGCCAGATTCCCATCGTTGTTTATCTTCCTTTTGAACCCGATGAATTTATTGCCCAGTCTGTTAGTTTTGCAGGAAATAATTGGGTTGAACGCTTTGCACAAATTGAAAGTCATGCCCTAGTTACAGTTAATCTTCAGCCGAAAGTCTTAGGACAATTACCCGCCGGCGAAAACCCCTACGAACGCAATAATTTGTGGGCGCTAGAATCTAGCTCAATTTACGGCAGCGAACGAATACGATTGATTGTGCTGTGGGACGGTCAGGGGGGTGATGGTCAGGGCGGGACGTTTGATATGGTCGAGCGAGTACGACAGCTGGGAGGAACGGTCAACCATCTAAATACGACTAAATTTGATTATTGGCAAAAGGTAGATCTAGCTCGTTCTGGGGAATAAATAAGATTAGAGATTGTCCTTTGATTGTGGAAATAATCGAGTCTTGGCGATCGCTGGATGTTCTCAATCCTAACCTCATACACAAAACGCCGATGCTAGACAATACTTTGCCAGCCGACAACTTAGAGTTAGTCGCTAAATCAGAACCAAAAAATTATCGCGATCGCGTCAAGCAAGAAATGCACTCCCTGATTGAGAAGATCGAACTGTCAGAACTGCAGCGACAGTTTATGAAATCTCGCTGGCTGTCGCAAATGCTGTGGCTAGAAAGTCGCGCCCAGCAAAATCGTAACCGCTACTATCTATTGCGCCTCTTAACCATTATCGGTGGGGTAATTGTGCCCGCTCTAGTTAGTCTTAATATCAACGCCAACAACGTCCGGGCAGTTATGGGCTGGATTGCCTTTGGCTTAAGTCAGGTCGTGGCAATTAGTGCTGCGGTGGAAGAGTTTTTTCATTATGGCGAACGCTATCGTCACTATCGCAACACCGCAGAATTAATGAAGATTGAAGGCTGGCAATTTTTTCAACTCAGTGGCGCATACCGCCAGAGTAAGAGTCATACAGAAGCCTATGTGGATTTTGCCGAACGGGTCGAAAACATTATGCAGCGAGATGTGGAAGGCTATCTCAGTGAAGTAATTAAAGATAAAACCGAACAGAAATCATAGTTAGGATTGGGAATTGTAGACTTTAACCTTACTGTTACACAGTTTCAATTCCCATAATTTTAGATTTAGCAACAGCTTTCTGATGAAAAAAGCGATCTGCATGTTTGCGATCGCCTAAGATTCTTGGTTGCTTATCTAAAAGCAGCTAAAACATCTCAAAGTCCCTGTTAGTTAATGCCAAACCAGTATCTAAGTTAGCAAGCTTAACTTGTTGACCGCTTCCCGACCCATCAGAGTCATAGAACATAAATTGCTCATCATATCTACTAGAAAACAGGCATAATTATTCCCCACAAGTTGATAGTTTAATTTTGTATGTTTTTGATAGGCAAATATACAGCTTTATCACTAGCTGCTAAAAACAATTCTTTAGAACCAATCGCACCTT
>JBCBEA010000350.1:0-4996 GCA_038529195.1 Cyanobacteria bacterium J06600_6 | reverse complement strand
GTATACTCTCGAATTTCGAAGTGCACAGCATTAAAAAACTTAGTAACAGTTGTTATTGCTATTTCTTATGTTGAAAAAAATCAGTTGTTTAGTAATTTCGGTGCTGTTGTTGCTAACTGTAAATCTTACGGGGGAATTGCCTGCTCAAGCAGTGATTCTTGATCGCAGTTTCAACTTAGCTTCTTTGATTGTTTCTACCAATAACGCTCCTACATTTAATCCTGAGAAAGTGCGATTGGGCATTACGCCAACTGGCTGGAGTAACAGTGACGATCCCAGTATCGATCTTGTCCCACCTATTCCCTATCGCCAGATTTTGAGTGAAATGGCATTAGCTGGTTATGAAGGTTCGCAGATGTCGGGAAAATATCCCCAAGACATGAAAACCCTGAAGCAGGAGCTACAGCTACGTGACTTCACAATTTCAGAACCGTGGGTAGGTACTTATTTTACGATTGATGATGCGAAGGATAGTAAAAAAATCTTTCACCAGCAGCTAGAGTTTATGCAAAAAATTGGTGGCAACACTATAGTTGTTGCGGAATTAGGCGATGCGGTTCACCAACAGCCCATTGCACCTTTACCAAATCGACCTATCTATAACGATCGCCAGTGGGAGCAGTTAACCAAAGGTTTGAATGAATTAGGTAAAGAGGCATACGCAGCGGGTATGCAGCTCTGCTACCACCCCCATGTTGGTACGGGAGTAGAGACTTTAGCCGATATAGATCGTCTGATGGCGGGAACCGACCCTAAGTATTTAAAACTTCTATTAGATACTGGTCATCTTTATTACGCAGGAGTCGATCCTTTAGAAGTAACCAAAAAATATAGCGATCGCATTAAGCACGTCCACCTCAAGAATATTCGTAAGCCAGAGCTGGATGAATCTATCTCCAGTGGATTGAGCTTCTTAGATTCTATTCGTAAGGGATCTTTTACTGTTCCTGGAGATAAAGCAGGGGTGATTGATTTTGCACCAATTCTGGCAGAATTAGCCAAAGCCAACTATGAAGGCTGGTTAGTGGTTGAAGCAGAACAAGATCCTAATAAAGCTAATCCTTTGGAATATGCCTTGATGGCACGCAACTATTTACGAGAAGAAACGGGGCTGTAGTTCTTACTGATTACTCAATAAATCTAGTGTAGGGAATTTCGAGATGAGTTCTAGCGATCGCGAAGAAATCAGAAAGGTATTTGAAGAAGTATACGCCGACAACGTCAAGACTAAAAACATCCTGGGTTACGGGGAAATGTATACAGAGGATGCTCTTTGGATACCTCCTAATGCCAGCGATCGCTGTGGTCGAGAAGATATTATCACTGGCTTTTGCACCCAGATTTCCCGCCAGTCTATCGACCCAGTTTTTGTGGCGGACGAGATTGAAGTTACAGGGGACTCTGGTTATGTGATCGGAACTTCCCTCGCTACTATCTATCCCGACGACGGTAGTCCTAGTAAACAGGTTAAGTTTGGTGCTCTCTGGCTGATGAAAAAAGTCCAGGGTGTCTGGAAAATTGACCGTCAAATTTGGAATAACAAATCTATCTAATTGGAAATTATGTTAGCTACGCAGGTATTGAGCAAACAGCAGTATCGCCCGATTTTAAAAACTTACTTCACGGCTTTCAATACTGGGAATTTTAGCTATGTCTAGATCTTTGCCAGATATTTATCTGAGCTTTTTTATGTTCACTGTTGATATGCAGCCCGATAGCTCCGAGTATCGGCAGACTGTGGTCAAGCATATTAAGCAGCTAATAACCTACGGCTATAGTGGGTTTGAGTTTCCTATTGCCCCAACTTTTTCACAAGATTACGACCGCGACATTGCCAGCTATCGTCAGCTGCGGGCTTATTTAGACTCCGAGGGATTAGCCGATGTCAAGTTAGCAACTAACGTGGGGGCAACTCGTACTTTCGATCCGAGTTCTCCCTATCCCCAGCAACGACAGGAGGCTTTGAGATATCTCCAGTCGCGAGTCGATATTACCGCGGTCTTGAGGGGAGAAATCATGATGGGACCCATTGTGATTCCCTATGGTGTATTCCCGACCACAGACTTTAACGAACCGATCTGGAGCGATCGCCTTCAGGATGAATTAACTATGCGATATCAGACTGCACAGCCGATTCTCAATGAATTAGGCATCTATGCAGCAGCCAAAAACGTCAAGCTAGCGATCGAACCGATTACCCACTGGGAAACCCCAGGAATAAATACTCTGGCTCAACTGCTTGAATTTCTCAAGGGAGTGGAGAGTAAACAGGTAGGTGTCGTAATTGATAGCGCCCACGAAGTCTTAGACGGTGATGGTGCAGACATTTTTAAAGAGCAGGTAGCAGAGCTAACGCGACAGTCGAGACTACATTACATGCAGGTTTCCGCCCCAGATCGCGGAGCAGTTCATACTAGCTGGATGCCCTGGCAAGAGATTCTCGAACCAATTCTAGAAGTTTATTCGGGTCCAATTGCGGTGGAAATTTTTAATGCCATTCCCGTTTTTGCAGCTTCTCTGCGTCTTTCACGACGTAAATATTGGATTCCTGGAGAAGATGAGGCTAATGACTATCCTAGTGCCTACGATATTGCCGAAGCGGCGATTATAAAAACCCAACAGGAACTAAATCAGATGATTAACTTTAGTTCTGAAAATAAACCAGCGGAACTATCTTTTTCTTCTGTAATTTAATTAGTTTTCTAGTCTGCAGAACAAAGTTATCGAGTTTTTCAAGCTTATAGCCTATAGCTTACCGCTACGAACTAACAAATCAACAACGTAAATTATTTCACCAAAAAACGCTCGAATGAGAAGTATATCCTGCAATTGGCGGTCGCAAATTGTCTCTGTCCTGATTATATTTGCGATCGCCCTATATTTTGTTTTTTTTCAACCAGAAATGGCGCTTTCTGCGGAGAGTAATCCCGCAACGATGGGAGCTTGGGAAACTATTCCTCTAGCACCAAAAGGCGATCGGATTCAGTCAGTGCATACTGTTCTGCTGCCTAACGGCAAGATCTTAATGGCTAATGGCAGTAGTTTTCGCAGCACCCTAGAGACAGAGAATGACGAGTATAAGTTTATTGAAGGTGTCGATCTCACTAACTACGATGTTATTAATAACACTGGCTTGCTAGACCCCGTAACGGGAACATTTGAGCGAATTGATTCTCCTCCAGCGATGGTTTACGATCGCGAGCTAAGACATAAAACGACTAACGATCTCTTTTGTAGTGGTCATATACAGTTGGCTAACGGCGATGTCTTATTTGTGAGCGGGACGGGACGTTATTATCCTGGCGGTGCGTTTACAGGCTCCAAATGGTTGAATATCTACCACTGGCAAACGAATAAGTGGGAAAACGTAGGACAGATGCACGATGGTCGCTGGTATCCGACGCTAATATCTCTTAATGATGGCAAAATAGCTATTTTTTCTGGCTTGAAATTTGGCGAACCCAATCAAATTAATCCCAGTCTGGAGATTTACAACCCCAAAACCAATCAGCTTCAATATATCGACCTGCGCGAAGTCAAAAATAGTCCGTTTAATACCAAAGTAAAATCAGAAGATGTTTATGACAGCATTGATCTCTATCCCCGCATCTTTTCTCTGGCGGATGGACGACTATTAATTACGGGAGATGAAGCGGGAATTGCGGGAGTCTTAGTCCCTCACTTCAGCACCCATAGCTATCTGATGAGCATTAACACAGAGGAATCTGGAGACTTATCGGTTAGTTTTGAGCTGGGTGATGAGCGCCCAGAAACGAGCAAGGCTTATGGTACAGCTCTACAGGTGCCTAATTCCGAGGACGTCTTACTCTTTGGGGGTATTATTGGCACGAACAGCATTAGTTTTGGTCGAGAAGGCAAAACCGACGGATTTCCCAAAGCAGCCAGAGTAGCCACGAGCCTCCAACGGTGGAACTCCCCCGCTCATAGCGGGACGAAAAACGGCAAGTGGGAAATCTTTCCCAAGTTTATGACCCAGCCTCGGGCAAATCTCCAGGCGGTTATCTTACCCGACCAAGAAATTTTGGTAATGAACGGTGGTCGATATCCCGAATACCAGCCGATCTATGAACCATTATTATTAACTCCCGATAGTTCCAAAGCTGGTTATCAAACCAAATCTTTGAGTCCTGCCAAGTTCCCTCGGCTCTATCACAATGGTGCAGTATTACTTCCTGATGGACGAGTTTTAGTTATTGGCGGGAATGCAAACAGGGCTGCGGTAGAGCCAGACGGTACGATTCATGTCGATGTTTTGGGCGATCCGAAGAGCTTTTTCCGTATTCCTGAACTAAAAAATAAATCCGGGGAAGTAGAAAAATTCGACATCGATACTTTCTATCAAGATCCCCAACATTATTATGCCGACGGTAATTCCGAACCCTTCGTCCCGGCGGAGATATGGCAAGGAGAAATCTTTAGTCCTCCTTATCTATTTAAGCCTGGAGAACGTCCAGAAATTATCAATGCTCCAGCCACCCTTGAGTATGGTCAGCAAAGTGCGATCGCGCTTCAAGAGCCGACAGAAAACGGTTCTCTTGTACTAAATAAACTCGGCTCGGTAACTCATTCCATCGATAACGGACAAAGACTAGTCGAATTACCCAGCAAGCTAGTAGATGATTCGACCCTAGAATTTACCGCACCGACTAACACCAATCTTTATCCCCCTGGCTATTACATGATGTTCTATCTCAATGACATCGGTAAACCTTCCCATGCCAAGATTGTCCAGCTAACAACTAACAACTAACAACCAACAACTAACAACCAACAAAAATGTCACTCACTCAAGCAGATCTAGCCAATCTTCCCGAAACTGGCATCGATCCTAACAACCCTGGTAAATATGAAGTCTTACTTCAAGACTTGCAGGGCAATATTCTCAAAGGACACGGACGATCGCATAGCGTACATTTGTTCTTGCGCCGAGGTGACATGAGTCTGAGTAAAAGCGCGAATCCATTCTTTAGCTTGA
>JBCBEA010000349.1:0-5008 GCA_038529195.1 Cyanobacteria bacterium J06600_6 | reverse complement strand
AGTAAGGCTTCATTTAAAATTATCAACAGTTATTTTGGAGCAATTTAGTGTATCTCATAGCTATGGGAATTGCTATAAACATAACAGGAGAATCGCTATTAGAAGAAACATTACTGCAAAATATATTCTCGCCCTTCCAAGCTTCTGTATACTTTTACCTGCTTCAAACATATAATGATTGTTAATTTTCTACGAATAATCTTCAACAATCAAATCGATTGGAATATTACCTACTGGTTTTACATTGACTAATTTAATTAGACCCAAGGTCAATAAACTACCAAAAACAAATACACTGATAAATGCTCCTAAAATCATCCCTCGATTTACAAATTTAGATATCTTTAATCGATCTAAGGTCGCAACAGAGCTAGATATTTGAGCATTAACCAAATCTAAATCTTTGGTCGTTCTAGTCATTCCTTCAATCAAAGACTTGATAACTTTAACATTAGTGTTCCTTTCAGCCTGGAGTTTGGCATTAACAGCAACTAACTGCTCTTTAAGAATTTTTATTTCTTCTAATACCGATCGGACGTTGTTTTCGACTTCGGTGTTAGATTCTAAAATTTCACCCACCAGAGATTGATGCAAAGCGCGTATATCACTTAAATTTTTCTGGTTAATTTCTTCGACACTTTGTTTGATATTTACCACTTGTTGCTGTTGAGCTTCCTTTACATCGGCGATCGCGAACTGTAGCTCTTCAATGTATTGCTCTAAACTTACTCTTCCTTCCAACAACAATTCACGCAATTCTCTAGGAGCTACTTCTAAAAGTACGCGAATTTGTCCTGTAAGTGCCAGTACCAGAAACATTGGATCGTTTACTTTGATTTCGCTAAGGCTCAATATTTCGTAAACCTTTGTTTTCATTTCAACGGATTCATTTTGTAAGCAAAGAGCCAAAACTTCTTCAGCTTTACTAGGCGGCAGACTCACACGATTCTCCTTTCTCGTTAGACTGTAACCATGCGCCAGTGTTATCGAAAGCTGCATAGGCTAAATTCAAAAAGTTTGCTAGTCTCTGCTTACCTAATATGGTAAGTTTATCGCTCGTTCTAGCATCTCCAAATGTAAGCTGCTCTTTATTGATTATGTATCTTTCGCGGTATCCTAACTTGGGAAAGTCAATTACTTTGACATTGTATTTTTTGATTAATTTCTGCAATGGTTTATCACTATCTACTTGACCCCATTCATCGCAAAGACCAAAGTTTCTTACAAGTATGTGAGGGATCTTGTCTTCATAGTGATTTAGAGATTTGATCAAAAGTTTGGTGCTGTCAAACTCACCATTACAAACAAACCATTTTTGAAAATTTATTCCATATTTGGGAGCTATTTCTAGTAATTTGTTTGTTTCGATCCAACTTGCCAATGATTTATGAACTTGAGAGGGAAGACTCACTATTAGAGGTTTGTTTACTGCCAATTCAAAAATTCGGTCTGACTTGTGAGCTTGTTTTTCATTTTCGCTAAAAGGTACTCGTTTACATTCATCACCATAAATATTAGCAACATCAGGATTAGAACGATCTGTCTCTACTACAGTATGTGCCAATCCTTTATCTTGTGCGTATTGGATCATGGCTCTAGCAACAAAAGATTTTCCAACTCCGCCTTTTTCTCCGTCAACCAAATGTATAGTCGGCATTTGTCTCTCCTTCTTAAATTATTTACTTAGTAGTCGTTGAAATCATCCGCATAATCTTCTTCTGTCAACGCCGAACCAGATAATATATCGGAAACTGGAATTTGATTGTTTTGAACCCTTACTTTTGATGGTTCTTGCTTTTGAGAAGATGTTGAGACTACTGTAGAATCTTCTCTACCTGATTGCGAACGATCCGAAGTTATACCTTCAGTGGTTTTGACTTTGTGATTTTTCTTACTCGAACCATTCAATTGCTGAATGGTCTTATTTTCGCTCTTGCTGTTTGACTTGTGATATCTCTTGAGAGTTCTAGCAGTGATTTTTATATTTCTGCTCGCTAACACCTCGGCTATCTGTTCGTAAGAGCAGCCTTTCGATAACGATAGTTCAATTATAGGATGTAATTTTTCTACAATTTCTCTAGCGTAACCTTTTCTTTTTGCTTTAGGTTTAATAGCTTTGATATCCGACGCAATTGAGAACTCAAACGAGTCTAAATCTAGTTCGTTCATTTTCCGTTGCCGTACTTGATATTATTGTGCCAGAAATTTTTTGGCTTGCTCGAAAACATCACGAGTGCCGTCTGGCAATTACAATTTATCTGTACTTGAATTTTGCTCTATGCAATTTAATTTTCGATCGCTTGAGGATCGAGTTTTTTCTCTTCAAATGCAAGGTTATTCCATCTCACACCTGATGCACTTACAAAAATAAGTAGGAACTTTAGACTGCTATTTTGGAAAATTAGAGGCGCGAACAACATCATTCACCGAGAACTTTAGGCAATCAAAAACATACATTAAGATTTGTTTACTATTAAATTTCATTGTCAAAATCCCTACCCTTATCGCTTCAAAATAAACTAGAAATAGATGCATTCATATTCTCTTCAATTATGGTTTGCTCCATTGGTATTCCTTATCCAAACTTTGCCAGTTATGCGGAAGATAACTCGCTTTCCGAGAATCAAACAGTGGAAAATAGCAGGTGGTGTGGTCGCGGTGCAGAGTCGCTCGAACTGAAAGGTAAAGTCACCCCAACTAGCTACAAAAATGCTTATCAAGGAGTAGACGATCACGGATCATCTCTAAGAAGAAAACTAAAGGGTAAAAACTCCATAGCAGGAAGAGACTTGACTTTTTCTGCACCTAAATCTGTTTCAGTTTTAGCGTTAGTCAAGGAAGATAAGCAGATATTAAATGCTCATAATCGGGCAATTAATAGCACGCTCTTGTACATAGAACAGAATTGTATCTACACCAGAACGGGAAAAGGAGGAAGCAATAAAGAACAAACTCAAAACATGGTAGCTGCTATTTTTCAGCACAGCGATAGTCGAAATTTTGATCCCAATCTACACAGTCACTGTGTAATTTTTAATCAAACTCAAGCTCGTGATGGCAAGTGGCGAGCGATGGATAATCGAGAACTTTATCAGCAAAAAATGACTCTTGGTTCGGTCTACCGCCACGAACTCGCAAGCCAGTTAATCGAGCTAGGACACGAACTCAATTGGAGTAGAAACGGCACGTTTGAACTGGCTGATTTTAAACCCGAACAGCTACAGCAATTTAGCTCTCGTCGAGCGGAAATTATCAACCTTGCTGGGGAAGATAGTAATAGCAAAGAAAAAGCTCGTGCTTGCATTTCTACTCGAAACCAAAAGAGGTATCTCAATGCTGATGAAAGAAAAATTGTACGTTCTTCTTGGGTAAAAACCTATGTTGATTGGGAACTATCTTTCGCCCAAAATAAAAGCATAAGCACCCCCGATCCTGGGAAAATCAACCAAAATTTTTCGCAACTTTTATCACCCGAAGAGTTAATCGAAAAAACAATTCAGTCTCTAGCAGATAAAGGTAGCAAAACTCGCTTTTTTAAACATGAGTTGTTAAAAGAGGTGTTGATACAAGCTCAAGGTCAATACAAATTAGAATCACTTCAAAGGGGTCTAGATAAACATTCTAGTTTGATCGAAATTGAAGATAAGAAGTTTACAACCATCAAGCTATACCAGAAAGAAAAAGTCCAAAAACAGAGAATCGAGCATTCAAGTCTGACCGCCCAACAGGAAAAGAAAGAAATCAGCGTTTTAGAATTAGCAACCGAAATGCTGGATAATGAATCTCACCAACAGTTTGCTGATTCAGCGTTTAAAAATGAAAAATTCAACCTAATAGAAGCAGATATAGGTGACGATAAAATGTCTCAAGTTGTGGAAAATTATCTACAGCAAGTCGATATATCTCCAAACAGCATCGTTGTCATAGCCGACACAAAAGCAGAAGAGAATAAACTAACTTTAGGTGTAAGAGAGAGACTAATACAGAGTCAAAAACTTGGAGACATTCCAATTCGCTCCGTTTGTTTGCAACGTAAGGAACTAAAGAAACAAGACCTTAGTAAAAGTGAAAATTATCAAGTTGGCAATATGATTAAGTTCAAACGCCAATCTAAAAACTTGAGCAACCAGCACTTGTACAAAGTTCTGAGTATTGATGAAGATAAAAAGGTGCTAGGTCTAGGGGATCGCTTTGGTAACAAAGTCGATCTACCTATGACTCGTTACCTAGATCGAGAAGTGTACGAAGTAAAAAGAAGAGAATTACGCCTCAATGAGAAATTGCGTTTTACCCGCAATCAGTATATAAAGGACAAACAAGTATCTATTGGACAACCTTTTACAGTTACTAAAATTGAGAATAAACAAAGAATTACTATTAATATTAACGGCAAAAGAAGTATTGTTAATAGTAGTGAATTATTATACGCAGATTATAATTATTCTGATACCTTAGTAAAGTGCCAATATAAAAAGATCGATCGTTGTATTTATTCCCCCTCAGCAGCAAGATCGGAGCAATTACTAAAACAGGATATCTATGACATAGCAACCTTCACCAAAGATCGGCTGACTGTTTATGCTCCTAGAAATTTTATAGAGCAGTATTCTTTAACTAAAACTCAAAATATTAGATCGGTGATGGACACTCAAGAAGCAAAAGATTCCCAAGTTATCGATACTCAAAAACCAATTAGCGATACTTTACACGAGCTTGCAAGCTCTTCAAAATATATCGCTATTCACGAAGGTACAAAAATAGAAAATACTGAAAACAGAGACATTTACCATTCTCCTGACGGAGTAACTATTGAAAGAGATCCACAAAATCTATCAATTTACTATAATGGCAAATCTGTTGAATTTGATCGAGACTTTAATGTTATTTCCAATGAGTTTTCTACAGCAGAAACCCAACAACTAAACCAAAAAACTCAGGAAATTAAGCAAGAAATAAAACAAAAAAATCTAGAGCAAAGCCGACACAAACAAATTCAAAGAAACATAGA
>JBCBEA010000348.1:0-5008 GCA_038529195.1 Cyanobacteria bacterium J06600_6 | reverse complement strand
AGGAAGCTAAACTATCGTCAATTTTGTGAAAATTTGGAAGAAAACCAAAATTAAAATTTAACTATTTATGTCTGCCAACGGATTACCTGTATTTGACCGCACTTTAGAAAAAACTCATCAGTTTATTAATGATGTCGCTGAGCAAATTGGTGTAGAAGATAAGCACATTGCTTTGATGGGCATTAACGCCGTCTTACACAGTTTACGCGATCGCATTCCTCTCGAAGAAGCAGCCCCGCTTGGCGCACAGCTGACTGTATTGCTCGCAGGATTTTACTATCAGGGTTGGAAACCAGCAGCAACACCAACTAAAGAGAGATCTGTTAGCGCCTTTGTGGAGAAGGTTGAAGGTAATCTGCCTATTGATGATTATCCTGTAGCCACCAAGAAACTAATCTCAGGAGTTTTTACCGTTTTATCCAACTGGGTAACAGAAGGCGAAATCGTCGATGTTGCCAATATGTTGCCTAAAGATATACAGGAGTTTTGGCCTCAGCCTGTAGTTGCTCAATTGAATTAATTGCCAGGCATTGCTGACAAGTTAAGAAAAAGTGATTTTAGTCAATCACGATGGATAGTGCCTTTTTATTTTAAATATCGCCAAATACGGATTAAAGCTAATGTCTTTGGCGATCGCTGTCATTAAGCTCAAATTCATGAAGATACCTTGAAAACTAATAGCCAAAAACTATTTGAGCGATAATACATAACTTTAACTTGTCACAAATGACTGCCCGGTAACGGCAACCGATCTTTGGCATATTCAAGAAAACTCAAACATATCGGGAACTATAAGATTAAACATTTTATAAAACTCCTCATAATGCAAATAAATTACTTTTTGAGTAAGTCGGAGATTGCCGTTAACCAACCCGCAGAAGTTGACGTGATTATTAATTTTCAGGGTGACGAATCGACAAAATCTAGTCGTCGCCCAATAAATCTGAGTTTGGTTTTAGATCGTTCTGGCTCGATGGGAGGGACTCCTCTACGTAATGCTCTCAAAGCAGCAGAAAAGCTAGTTGAGTTTCTACTGCCAGAAGATTATCTTTCGATCGTTGCTTATGATGATGTCGCCACTACGGTTTTGCCTCCTCAGCTAGTTGAAGATAAAACTGCAGTTAAAAAGATCATCAAACAAATTCGCGTTGGCGGATTGACTAATCTCAGTGGAGGTTGGCTCATGGGTTGCGACCATGTTCAGTCTCAACAGGCACCAGAACAGTTAGCCCGCGTCTTGTTACTTACTGATGGCTTTGCCAATCGGGGAATTTGCGATCCGCAAGTACTGGTGAAAACAGCAGCCGAGAAAGCGGAAGCGGGAATTATGACCACTACCCTAGGATTTGGCAATGGTTTTAATGAAGACCTACTAATCGATATCGCCGACGGGGGTGGGGGCAATTTTTACTTTATTCAGTCGGCGGATGATGCTGCCAACGTTTTTAGCATTGAAATGGAGAGTTTGACCTCCGTTGTTGGACAAAATTTGACCGTCAACCTAGAAACCAAAAACGAGATTCAGGTTAAAGAAGTCTTAAATAAGTATCCTTTTCAACCCCAGACGCAAGGAATAGAGGTCTTTTTAGGCGATGTCTATCAGGTTGAGAGTAAACCTTTAGTCCTGCAATTTAGCTTACCAGCGATCGCCACTGAAGGAGAAGTAGATTTAGGTTTAGTTACCTATAGCTATCAAAGAGTTGTAGACGGCAGTATTCAGAAGTTTAGCGACACTTTACCTCTAACAATTAAAGTTGGGTCTGAAGAATCGGCAGGTAAAATTAAACTCAATGCCGACGTTACTCAACAGGCTAGCCAACTGAGAATTGCTAAAAAGAAAGATGAGGCAGTAGCGATCGCCGATCGGGGTAATTACAAGCAGGCAGCAGAGATCTTACGTCAGGCGGTAGAAGATTTAAAAGCTAAGGCACTAAATGAATATTTTGAGATTGCCGAAGAGATCGAACAGCTAACCTATTACGCCAAACGTCTTGATGATAAAAGATTCGATCTGAGTATTCGCAAAGAAATGCGCGATCAGTCTTATCAGGCGAGAAAACGCGATCGCGACGATCTTAAATTGCGGGGTGTTACCGCGACAGCAGGAGCATCTAATCATTTAGAAATAGTTAATGGGGCTGGATCGGGAGTTGTTTTAAAATGCGATCGCATCCAGGGTAAATTACGTATCCGCGTTGTTTCTGAAGACTATGAAGCCGATTTGAACGTTCAGTTTCCCCGCGCTATTCGGGAAGAAGGAGCAAGTTATCTAGTCGATGATGTGGAGTTATCGAGCAACGGCAGTTTTTATCGCCCAGTCGGGGATATTCGTCGCTTGCTTAAGCCTGGGGAGAAACTAGCAGTAGCTGCAGCTAGCCGTAATGGAAATTATCAAAAAGCCAAAGTTAAGGGGACAGCTGCGGATCTAGAAACTACGGATACCGTAGGAGACGGCGTTTTAGTTCAATGTCTCAAAGACAAGAGCAAACTACGTGCCAGAGTTGTTTCTGATGGTTGTAATCCTGACTGGAATATGCGTTTTCCGCGCAGCATTCGCGAAGCAGGCATGATGTATGTCGTTGATGAGGTCAAAGAAAGCTCTCAGGGTGGATTTTATCTCGCTTATGGTGAAATCAAAAAGCTCGTACAGTAAATTTATTTCCCTTTCCGTATCTTTCTCCCCTCTCTTTCAGGAGAGGGGCAGGGGGAGAGGTAAAGGGGTTGGGGGAGAGGTATAAAATGTCTGACGCAAATAATAAGAAAGGCTGTGGCTGTGGAAATATTCCAATTTCAGTTATTCTCCTGTTTCTCGGCGGTAGCTTTTGGGCAATCAGAAAGTTCGGCTTGCCAGATATTAACGTCAGTCAAATTAATAGTGTTTTAGGGAAAGTACCTGGTATAGAAATTCAAATACCTGTCAAACAACCTCCTACACCAGCAACCCCACCGACTCCCACACCAACATTACCTCCCGTATCAATTGTTGACACTCCTCAGCTACCATCGACACCTGGGATAGAACAGCAAAAAAAGGATATTGCTACTAAATCAGAAATAGAAACAGTTGCAGCTAAACCCTTATCTCAGACTGACTGGGAGAAAAAACAGATCCGCGGAATCTATCTCAGTCGTTATCAAATTACTAATAATGCTAGCGAAAAAATGATTCGCGATCGCGTTAAATACTATAAATCTCAGGGCATTAATACCATCATTCACGGTGTTTGGGGTAACGCCTGCACGATGTATAAAAGCGAAGTGATGCAAAAAACTCTGGGTTATGATAGCTGTCCCAATCTGTTCCAAGATTCCTGGTTAGACTGGCTAATTGATGAAGCGCACCAGCAGGGAATGGAGGTACACGCCTACTTCGAGAAGGGAATTAAGATTGATAAAAATAGTCCCGTCTTTGATTATGCGATGCAGCGCGGTCTTGGGGGTTTCCCCCATAAGCGACTGCATCAAGATGCGATCGCTAATAAATGGATTATCCCAGGCGTAGACCGTACCTACACAGGAGTAGATCACTATTTACTTGACGTAGAAAATCCTGAAGTTGCTAATTTTTTCCGCGATATCCTCACGGAATTTGTGCAGAAGTATCCCAAAATAGATGCGGTACAGTGGGACGATTATCTGGGCTATCATGCCGAATTACCAGGCAAAGTCGATCGCACCGCCAGCCTGACTGAGTTTGTGCAAAGCATGATTAAATCCATGAAGCAGGCAAACCCCAACGTCAGCTTCGATCTCTGCCACCACAACCCCTATTGGGCAAAACGCTACTTTGCCGCCGACTGGAAAAACTGGGACGTAGATCGGGTTTTTATTCAAAACTATAACGAGAAAAACTTTAATGCCGAATTAGACTACATCGAA
Source organism: Cyanobacteria bacterium J06600_6 (assembly GCA_038529195.1). GTDB lineage: Bacteria > Cyanobacteriota > Cyanobacteriia > Cyanobacteriales > Xenococcaceae > Waterburya. The sequence continues at coordinate 1,129 of JBCBEA010000348.1, read as the reverse complement.
AAATATGACGGCATTGCCATAACCGATAAACAGTTTCATCGCCTACCAGAAATTATCGACAATAAACAAATTAAAAGCGTTTTAGTCTTTGCTCTATCTGGCAAACCAGAACAAACTGCTGCGGAATTAAAAAGTTTGACGGAGAAAAAATAAATATTATCCCTTGCAAAATCTAGTTTTAAAAAAGCGATCGCTCAATAGAAAGCTAAAATTAATTGCGATCGCAATTATGGTGAATATCGACTTTAATACATGACCAGTATTTTATTCTGGAATATTAACAAGAAGCCTTTACTAGAAGAGATTAAAGAGCTTTGCATTGACAACGATGTAGACATTCTCATTTTAGCGGAATGTAATCTGTCAAATGACAATATCCTCGAAGCTATTAATCTTAAATCTAAAATCAAATATACTGCGCCGTTGAATCTTGTTTCTAATCTATCCTTTTTTTGCCGTTATCCCATTCAATTTGTTATTCCAATTCAGGATGAGAGAAGAATTTTAATTCGAGAGCTCTCTCTAGCTAGTAAAAACAGCTTTACTTTAGTTGCGTTGCATTTGCCCAGTAAGCTACACATGTCTGAAATAGAACAAGGATTTAATGCGGTTAGGGCTGCAAGCATTATCAAAGAAGTAGAAGCTAAAGTCGGACATGATCGCACTTTAGTAATTGGCGACTTCAACATGAATCCTTTTGAAGTAGGAATGGTAAGTGCAGATACTTTTCATGCGGTGATGGATCGCAATATTGCGAGTCAAGTTAGTCGTAAGGTTCAAGATGAAACCTGTAAATATTTTTATAATCCCATGTGGAGATTAATGGGGAATGATAGCAATGACTATTTAGGAACGTATTATTATAGAGATGGAAGCATTAGTTACTTTTGGAATACTTTCGACCAAGTGTTATTGCGATCAAGCTTGTTAATAAAATTTAAATCTGAAGATGTCGCTATAATCTCCAAAATCAGGCAGAAAAATTTGATTATCAATAACAAAATAGATAAATGTTTTTCAGATCATCTACCCATTGTCATTAGGCTCAATATTTAATTAGTTTATTAACTATGAATGAAACAAACAAAATTAAAAGTCTTTGGGGAGATTTGCCTGTCGAAGAAATCCG
>JBCBEA010000347.1:0-5011 GCA_038529195.1 Cyanobacteria bacterium J06600_6 | reverse complement strand
AGATTATTTTTTAGTATTGTTTGGATGCTAATACTTCCTTTCTCACTTCCTATTCTGTTTTTATTTATTTATCCAGTCACAACTTACTCTTTTAATTCAGAAGAAAATAGTTTTGTCGTAGCAGAAACAATGTTGTTCTCAACAGAAGAAATAAAATATGCACTAAAGCATTTAAAAGTAATCCCAAAAACCAAAGATAAAGCTCTATTCATTGTATTAACTATTAAAGATGAACGAGAGTACATTCTCAAGGAATTTGCTAGAGAAAAAGAATTACCAAAAATATTAAAGCTTATAAAACCATTTATCACATAATTTAACCTCAAAACTAATTTATTAACTTCAAAAAACTTAGCGCCTTTGCCCTAAAGGATTAGCGCCTGGTGGCGCGTCCGTCTTTGCGAGAGAAAAAACAATCAACTATTAACCATCAACAATTAACAAATAAATGAAAATAGCGATCGCCCAACTAAACCCAACTATCGGTGACATTACTAATAATGCCCAGGCAATCATCGTCGCTGCTAATGAAGCGGTAAAGCAAAATGTTCGTTTACTACTAACTCCCGAATTATCCTTGTGTGGCTATCCCCCTAGAGATTTACTACTCTATCCTGGCTTTGTCGAATTAATGAGCCAGGAATTAAAAGCGATCGCTTCTCAGCTACCAGAAAACATTGCGGTCTTAGTCGGCACGGTAGAAACTAATCCTCATGCAACTACGAAAGGACAAAAACCGTTATATAACAGCATGGCTTTATTAGATGGAGGAGAAGTCAAGCAGGTATTTCATAAGCGACTATTGCCTACCTACGATGTCTTTGATGAGGATCGCTATTTTGAACCTGGCTATGAAGCAAATCACTTTACCCTCGATGGCGTAAAAGTGGGAGTAAGCATTTGTGAAGATCTCTGGAATGATGAACAGTTTTGGGGTAAACGCAGCTACGAAGTCAACCCAATTGAAGAATTAGCGCAGTTGGGAGTCGACGTAATTGTTAACCTTTCTGCTTCTCCCTATACCGTAGGCAAACAAAAGCTGAGAGAAGCAATGTTACATCACGCAGCGATTTCCTATAGCCAGCCGATTTTATATGCCAATCAGGTTGGAGGAAATGACGATCTGGTGTTCGACGGTAATAGCGTGGCGTTTAATGGTGCAGGAGAAATTATCTGTCGCGGTAAGAGTTTTGAGACAGATTTAATTGTGGTGGATTTAGATGAATCTGAATCTCCCATACTTACTCTTCAGCGAGAGAGCAACCAAGAAATATATAGTGCATTGGTATTGGGTGTAAAAGATTATGCGCGCAAGTGTGGCTTTAGTCGGGCAATACTCGGCTTAAGTGGGGGGATAGACTCGGCTATAGTAGCGGCGATCGCTGCTGAGGCATTAGGCGCAGAGAATGTTCTGGGGGTATTGATGCCGTCTCCCTATAGTTCGGATCATTCTGTCAGTGATGCAGTAGATTTGGTTAACAGCCTGGGGATTAACAGCCAGAAGCTAGAAATAAAAGAAGCGATGACGGCTTACGATACGATTCTCGACCCCATGTTTGCAGGGACAGAATTTGGGATTGCCGAAGAAAATATCCAGTCGCGGATAAGGGGTAATTTATTAATGGCGATCGCCAATAAGTTTGGCTATCTATTGCTCTCTACAGGTAATAAATCAGAAATGTCCGTAGGTTACTGCACTCTCTATGGCGACATGAATGGCGGTTTAGCGGTAATTGCCGACGTGCCTAAAACGAGAGTATTTGAACTGTGTCGCTGGTTAAATAGAGAGGGAGAAATTATCCCTACCAATATCATTACTAAGCCACCCAGTGCCGAACTAAAACCCGATCAAAAAGATTCAGATTCTTTACCCGACTATGACATCCTGGATGACATTCTTGATCGCCTAGTGTGCCAACATCAATCTTCAACAGAAATAGTCGCAGCTGGACATAATCCAGAAGTAGTGAGTAAGGTAATAAAGCTTGTTACTCGCGCCGAATTTAAGCGTCGTCAAGCGCCACCAGGAATTAAAATCACCGATCGCGCCTTTGGTACTGGCTGGCGAATGCCCATTGCCAAGAGATTACCCACTATATGAAAAGAGAGTCTTTAATTAATCGCGATAAACTCACTCCCTATCTCTTCTTACTTCCTGCGATCGCTTTATTAGGATTGACAGTATTTTTTCCTGCAGTTCAGGCATTTGCCCTCAGCTTCACCCGCTACGAATACGATATTACCCAAGCGCCAGAATGGATTGGTTGGGAAAACTTTAAACGATTGGGACAAGACCAAGTTTTCTGGCAAACAATTCGCAATACCTTGGTATATCTGATCGGAGTCGTGCCTGTTTTGGTCATCGCACCTCTAGGATTGGCAATTATCGTCAATCAAAAATTAAAAGGTATCAACTGGTTTCGTACAGCTTTCTATACTCCTGTCGTCATCTCGATGGTAGTAGCGGGAATTGCCTGGAAAGCACTTTATACCGAAAATGGGATTTTAAATCAGTTTCTTAGACAGTTAGGATTCGACGGTATACCCTGGCTAACCAATCCAGACTGGGCAATTTGGAGCGTAATGCTGGTAACAATTTGGAAAGGCTTAGGCTACTACATGGTTATCTATCTAGCTGGCTTACAGTCAATTTCTCCCGAACTCTACGAAGCTGCTGCGATCGACGGTTCAGATAGCTGGCAAAAGCATTTAGATATAACTTTACCCTTGATGCGCCCTTATCTGTTCCTGGTTGCAGTCATCTCGGCAATCTCGGCGACAAAAGTCTTTGAAGAAATTTTCATTATGACTCAGGGAGGTCCTAGGAATAGTTCTAAAACCGTGGTTTATTACCTCTACGAACGAGCATTTCAAGACTTAGATATCAGCTATGCCTGTACGATTGGCTTAGTCTTATTTTTGGGCATTCTCGGACTTTCAATTATTAATTTAAAGCTAACAGCCGAAAGCAATAGATAGCCTGACTGCAAAAATTAGCGATATTAAATCCAATTTTCTCAAAATGCTTATTTTTGGGCAGGAAATTTACGAATCTGGTATTCCTTGCTGGCGATCATCTTGTAGCTTATGCCTTTTTCTTGCATTACCTGAGAAAACCGCTGCTCAATTTTCATCAAGTCTTTGACCGGAATAGACTTCCACTGCTCGCGGGTCTGCCAACGAATCGTAAAAATAACCTTGCCCGGCGCATTGGGTTCGATCCAGACCTCTTTGCCTAGAAAGCCAGGATAAGTTGCTAGAGAAGCTGTCCAGATCTGCTCGTCCGATTGAATAAACTGCTCTCTTAAGTCAGAATTAACGTTGAACTGGAGCCATTCGATAACCATATAGCTACTAAATATAAAAAAAGATCGATAATGTTTATATTGGGTTATTTTACGATCTAATAAGATAGTAAATAAAATTTAGGAGATTATTCAGATGGATAATAATGATTGGTTGAGACAGTTGATGATGTTGGGAGTAGGAACAACTTCGATCGTCGCCGAAAAAATCAGGGAAGTAAGTGAAGAGTGGGTCAAAGACGGTAAAATCAACCCAGAACAGGCAAAATCTTTTGTTGACGATCTGATGTCTCAGCTTAATACTGGTTCGGACAGCGTTCAAAAGCAGGCAGAACGACAAATGAAAAATATGCTGCAAGATCTAGGAGTTCCTCGTCAAGCAGAGATGGATGAACTTCGAGGTAGGATTGATCGCCTAGAGCGTCAGATTAGAGATTTGGAAAATAAAAACTGGCGGTAGTTTGACTGCTGTAGCTTAAATTTTCTTTGTCTAACGAAATAAAATGAGGGACACTATTGTTTTCATCAGCTAATATTGGGGCTATGAAATTGATGTAATTTATATTTTATTGATTAAAATGCGTTAGGTAGAAAATTTCTCAGTCTGCCCACAGCAATAATTTATCATTTGAGATTCTAGACCATCAACTCTCCTTAAAAAAGCAAATCTGTGATTACATTAACTTTATTACATCCTCTTCAATCAGTAGCGGTTCAAAGTTGGCAGTTTAATGATGAACCAAGTATTAAAATTGGTCGTGCTACTGATAACGAAGTCGTATTATATAGTGCTGTGGTGTCTCGCCATCATGTCGAGATTAGAAAATCGGGAACAGAAGAGTGGGAAGTAGTCAATGTCGGTTCTAACGGTACTTATATCAATGGTGAGCGTGTAGAGCAGACCAAGGCACTTGATGGCATGATTGTTCGTCTAGCAAAATCTGGACCAAAAATTATGATTAAAATCGAATCTAACGATAGCCAGGATCCCGACGAGATTGCTAACCGTCAAGGTAGAACTAGAAGACAGCCTAAGAGTCCCAAGGACACGTTAATTAGCTGATTTAACTGATTCTTTGGGCATTAGTTTTTAGAGATAATTCTTTTCTGTGCATACTCCCAGATGATCGGCAGAAGCAGAAAAGTAAAAATTATCAACAAGGCAGCAATACCAATCTGTGCTGTCCACCCAACAATTTGTTCTAAAGAAACAACTTTGCCGAGAAAGAAAGCAACACTGACAATCGTAGTTGCCCATACCGCAGCACCACCAGAGTTATACAGCAGGAATTTTCTATAGGGCATTTCAGTAATACCAGCCAGGGGACCGGCAAATATTCTGAGCAACGTCACAAAACGACCGAAAAAAACCGCCTGAGCAGCATTTTTACTGTAGCGGTCTTTTGCCTGTTCTAACTGTTGTTCCTGAAGACGGAAGAGCCGACCAATTTTGACTAATAGCTGCCAACCACCAAAACGCCCGACCCAGTAGCCAAAATTATCGCCTAAGATGGCGCCAGCGATCGCGCTAACTAAAACCCACCAGTAATTTAACTCTCCACTACCTGCCAAAAATCCTCCAACAATGACGATCGTTTCTCCTGGCAGGGGAATTCCCATGTTCTCGATCGCAATCCCTAAAAACACAGCCCAATAACCATAAAGGTGAGCCAGTTCTTGCAAAGCGTCTAACGAAAAAAATTAAT
>JBCBEA010000346.1:0-5026 GCA_038529195.1 Cyanobacteria bacterium J06600_6 | reverse complement strand
TTATTTGCTCTATACTACCAATTGTTTATACGGTCTTTGACCGCAACAACGAGTGGTTTTTAAACTTTGTCTTTGTCAACGGTGGTCGTGGATTTTTGCCTGATGGTTTGATCGAAAAACCCCTACTAGCAATTGGCTGGTTTTTGATTACGGGGAGAGCCGTCTATGCTTACTGGTTTATTCCCATGATTGTGCTGGTCTTTTTGATCTCGCCACTGATTAATTATTTAATTAAGTCTCAGCATTTACTGAAAATAATTTTATTGCTGCTGCCAATTTCAATGATCATCCATCGCCCAGTACATAATGTCAATCCCTTACATTCTCTGGTCTACTTTTTGCCCGTATATCTTTTAGGAATTTATAGTTCGATTAATCGTGAAAAAATACTCGATTATTTGAATAATAATTTTAATAAGCTACTGCTATTCGCATCGGCGATCGCTTTACTATTAATTCAAGTTTTCATATTTAATGCTTCTGGTAATTTTAACAAAAGCTTTTTTAGTATTACTATTCCCGACGTTAATATTATTCAAAAGATATTACTCTGCTTTCTATTCATTTCGCTTTTAGATAGATTAGAAAAGACAGATATCAAAACTATCAAAAAAACTGCCGAAACCAGCTTCGCAATCTACTTTATTCACCCTTTTTGGATTCGACCTCTAACACGTTTTGCCCGCTATCTAGGCTTAGAATCTCAAGGTAATTTATTAACATTACTCGCTGCTACGGGGGCGATGGTTGTCTGCTCGATCGCCGTTGCTCAAATAATTAAGCTGATTTTTAAACGAAACAGTCGCTACATAATCGGCTGGTAAATAATCTTCTGCCTTCTTCTTACGAAGTTTGCTACATGCGGCGCTACGTCCCAGAAGTGGGAAACTAAGCGCCTTTGTGCTTGCGGTATTCCTTTAGGGACAACGGGGACAAAGACGATTAATTTCTTCTGCCCTCTGCCCTGACGCGAAGCGGTATCCTTTAGGGCAACTTCGCGCTGCCCTCTGCCCTCTGCCCTCTGCCCTCTGCCTTCTAATAATTATCGAGTTTCAAGAACTTGCAGGCGATCGCCTTGAGAAATTATTCCTTCGTTTTGAGGAATTGTATTAACTCCAAACATTACACCTTTTTCGCTTAACTGACGAAAAGTCCCCAGGGTATTTAAAGGCTCTTTCAAACTATTTTTAATTCCTTCATCGGGGTCAATAGTTGTAATAATGCAGCGACTACAGGGTTTGGCTACCTCAAACTTGACTTCACCGATTTGAATTAATCGCCAGCTATCCTCAATAAATGGTTCAATCGTTTCCACCACCAAATTAGGACGAAAGCGGTTCATGGGTATAGCCTGACTGTGTTGCTGATGAATTTCGATAATGCGCTGATTGAGTTCGGATAAAGAAGCTGTCGCCGTCAACATGACAGGAGAATTATCGGCAAAACTGAGGGGAACATCTTCATCATTGGGATATTTCTTTTCCAACAGACGGAGATGAGCCGAAGACTGTTTGACAACCCGACAGGTTTTGTCGCTAGGCAGAGCTAAAAATTCCTTAAACCACTCTGCTATTGCGTCTCCCTGATCGATCGCCAAAATACGCTCGCCCCAAATTTCTACCTCTAGTAATGTCCCACTAGAGATAAGTGTCATAGAAATCGGCGGAAAACTATTGTCTGATAGCTGAAACCTGAGGCTTTGATCGACGATTGTAATCTGTACCTTGGCTAGCTGAGGAAATTGCCTTTGAGTAATAAATTTACCACTACCTGAAACCAGCATCATTTCTCTGTCTCCCAAAAACCCCTGAGTTTGCACCTGTACCTGCTGCATCTCAATTCCCTGAATAGATTTAAAAGGATAGACGCAAAGTTTCGAGACAATCATAAGCTTGGGTAAATTGGCAATAATAAGGCGAATAATCTCCGAGCGTTGCTGGGAATCCTACTTGTCTCAGGCTGAAAGCTGTCTAAATTTCTATATTTAGATCGTTATTTAACTGCAAAATATTTATTTCTCTTTGTTTTGTAAGGCAAAAATCTCGATTCGTCCAGCTTTAACTACTTAATTTGCTTGTTTAAATCGGCGCATAGCAAAATTCCTGAAACAAAGGGTTACATTGACCTTAAAAACCGATTTTGAATAGACATGGCACCTAATTAAATAGCTGCTCTGCATAATCTTTAAAGCACCCTATTACAGCATTCCCTAGGTTCGGCGATCGCGATGGATTTTTCCCAATCGAAAGACTGAAGTATGGATAAAATAATAGATACGTTACAATTAACCACATAATAAAATTGCTTTATACGTAGGCAGTTTCAGGACTTTAACTCAGAAATTTAGCCTAATCTTCTGTTCCAACCGTTGATTAATATGACCGTATCTCAAACAGACTTTCAAGACGAATTTGACATCATCGTTGTTGGTGGTGGACACTCTGGCTGTGAAGCAGCTTTGGCAGCAGCAAGATTGGGCTGTCGCACTTTAATGTTGACCCTCAATTTAGATCGTATTGCTTGGCAACCCTGTAACCCTGCGGTGGGTGGACCTGCTAAGTCTCAGTTAACCCATGAGATTGATGCTTTGGGAGGAGAGATTGGTAAAGTCAGCGATCGCACTTATCTTCAGAAGCGGGTTTTAAATGCGTCTCGTGGTCCAGCTGTTTGGGCATTAAGGGCGCAGACAGATAAACGGGAATATGCTGCGGTAATGAAGCAGATCGTTGAGAATCAGGAAAATCTGAGCATTCGCGAGGGAATGGTTACGGATCTGGTGTTGGGCAAGAATGACGAGGTAAGGGGAATTGAGACTTACTTTGGCACCTGTTTTGCTGCTAAGGCAGTAATTCTGACTACAGGAACTTTCTTGGGTGGCAAAATCTGGGTTGGCAATAAGTCAATGGATGCAGGGCGATCGGGAGAATTTGCCGTAACGGGATTAACCGAAACCCTGAATCAGTTGGGCTTTGAGACGGGTAGGCTAAAAACTGGGACCCCTGCGCGGGTAGACAAGCGATCGGTTGACTACAGCAAAATGATTCCTCAGCCACCAGATAAAGAGATGCGCTGGTTCAGCTTTGATCCTGAAGCGTGGGTCGAAAGAGAGCAAATGAACTGCTATCTGACTCGCACTATGGCAGAAACTCATAAGATTATTCGGGATAACCTTCATCTGTCTCCTGTATACGGTGGTTGGGTTGATGCCAAAGGACCTCGGTACTGTCCCAGTATTGAAGATAAGATTGTTCGTTTTGCGGACAAGGAAAGCCATCAAATTTTTATTGAACCAGAGGGTAGAGAAATTCCTGAGCTTTATATCCAGGGATTTTCGACAGGATTGCCTGAAAAACTACAGTTGCAGATGCTAAGGACTCTGCCTGGTCTAGAAAACTGTACTATGTTACGCCCGGCTTATGCGGTGGAGTATGATTTTATTCCTGCAACCCAGTGTTATCCGACGATGATGACCAAAAAAGTTGAAGGGCTTTATAGCGCAGGGCAAATAAACGGTACGACAGGCTACGAGGAAGCTGCGGGACAGGGTTTAGTCGCAGGGATTAATGCAGTTAAGTTTGTTCGGGGCGAAGCTGAAGTTATTTTTTCTAGAGAACAAAGTTATTTAGGTACACTCATTGACGATCTCTGTACAAAAGACTTACGCGAACCCTATCGTATGTTAACCAGTCGTTCGGAGTATCGTTTGATTCTACGTTCTGATAATGCCGATCGCCGTTTGACTCCTTTGGGACGAGAAATTGGTTTGATCGACGATCGCCGTTGGCAGCTTTATACGGATAAACAAGAGAAAATTGCAGCGGAGAAAGAAAGGCTACAGGCAACACGGATTAAGGAACAGGAAGATATTGGGTTGGCGATCGCAGAAGCAACGCAGCAAAAGATCAAGGGTTCAATTACTTTAGGGGAGTTGCTACGTCGTCCTAAGTTTCACTACGCCGATCTAAAAACCTATGGCTTAGATAACCCTGAATTGAATACTGCCGAGACGGAAGGGGCAGAAATTGATATTAAGTACTCTGGCTATATTAAACGTCAGCAGCTACAGATCGACCAGATGGCAAAGCATACCAAGCTAAGACTACCGCAAGATTTAGATTATCTAACGGTGGATACTCTGCGGATGGAAGCGAGAGAAAAACTAAATCAGGTTAAACCCTTAACAATTGGTCAAGCGAGTCGGATTGGTGGGGTAAACCCCGCTGATGTTAATGCTCTGCTGGTTTATTTAGAAATAAAATCTCAAAAACAAAAGGCGATCGTAAAATAATACGTATTTAGTATTTATTACTTTTTCCTGTTTATTTCCACTTGCTACAGTCAACTGGTTTGATATCTAAATCAGAGAATTCAGATTGGAGTTGGGCTATATATTGTTGGTTTAGAATGGCGTGCCATACCCCATGACCTTCCCTGTTAGTCAACGGTATATGACTATTATCGTCGTTGGGTAAAAACTGGGGTATGGCTAGAGATTTATTCTCACTTAGTAAAACTAGTCAGAATTTACGAACACTCTCTTGACCTGGAAAGATATCAAAATTTCCTAATTAATTCAATATCGCATCCTCTTCAAGCCAAATAGAAGCTGTTCTACCCTCTGCTAAGAACTCTCCAGAACCATTCGCATCAGTCCAAATTTCGCCAGCGCGATCGCCAAATAAACTATAAGAACCTCTGGCAACGACAAATTGACCCGCAAAAAGCTTTAGTGTGGCGAAATGGTAGAACTTTTTGTTCTTACGACCTGTGTTCATCCGAATTGAATTTACAGTTCCTCCAGGAGAGTTACTAATAACAGCAGCCATTGCGCCTTTAGCACCTGGTACAAAACCATTTCTGAGCCAGCCGACAATGTTGTCATCTTCAAAATACCACTCCTCTCCTAAAGCAAACTGAGAGCGCAACTTCAGCAAGATATCAATATAGTTCTGACCAGAAATGGTTTTGTACCAGGTGCTAAAGGCGCAATGGCTGCTGTTATTAGTAACTCTCCTGGAGGAACTGT
>JBCBEA010000345.1:0-5026 GCA_038529195.1 Cyanobacteria bacterium J06600_6 | reverse complement strand
AGACTAACCTCCTGCCGAAAAATTGCGGGCAAGAAATGAGTGGCTGTCTCTGGGGCAAATTTCTCCAATACGCTCACAAAAGTGTCTTGAGTCGTAATCGTACCGTCAAAATCACAGAAAACAGCTCTTGAAGAATTCATTATTATTAATAGAATGATGAAATAAGGTTAGTTTATTCTCTGCCTAATTATCAAGAAAGATGTCAAGTTTAGATTTAAGATTGGCAACTATGGGACATGGAGCTAGGATATTCAGAAAATTCTGAAACTGAAGCTCTTTATTCTCTTAAGCTGATTCTGTAAAAGTGGCGGAATCTGTTACCAGAAAACGCTATGATCGACTTATAACTACTCGTTGACGAACTAATATTATGGGAGAATCAAAACGCCGAAAAGCATCTATGGGCGAAGGTTATGGTCGCGACTCTGACAGGATATTGCCTTGGCTGCCGATTACTAAATCTCAAGGAGAAAAGTTTGTCAGTATTACCAGCAAAGGAGCTTGGGTCGGAATTGGCATTATGATTACAGTTTGGTTTACCGTTAGGTTTATCGGTCCGGCGTTTGGTTTTTGGGAAGTTTATTAAAAATTGTTGGGCAAAAACAAAAAATTTAGAAAAATTTAAAATTAGGCGTTATAAAACAGATTAAGAGATGAGCGAACGAAACCCCTACGAACAACTTGGAGTCACCGAAAACTCTTCATTTGAGGAAATTCAGGTGGCCAAAAAGAAACTTCTCGAACAGCACGGTAATGACAGTGCCGTATTAGAAGAAGTCGAAATTGCTTATGATTCCATCATTATGGATCGTCTGCGCTTGCGTCAAGAAGGCAAGATCAAAGTGCCTGAAAAAATTAGATTTCCTGAGCGTAGCGTTGAAAAAACTCTCAAAGTCCCGCAAATTGTCAACGACAAATCCGCTGTATGGCTACAAGATTTGGTAGATACTCCTTCGCAGGCAGATATCTTATGGCCGTCGGGAATTTTCTTGACCCTTTCGGCGATCGCCGTATTTTCTCAGAATAACGCAGCATCAATACTACCTTTGATTGTCGCTCTTGGCTTTATTGCCAATATTTACTTCTTAAACCGCAAAGAAGGGCGTTCAGGTCGGGCATTTGCCATTAGCTTTATCACCCTATTTGCAGGAATTGCCTTAGGTACAGGCTTGGCAAAAGTATTGTTTGGTGGTGCAGTGGCGATCGACGACAATCAGTTTGCTTCCGCCGTTACTTTTTGTCTATTTTGGCTAGTGAGCTGCTTTTTGCGTTAGTAACTCTACTATTGCGATCGCGTCTCGGAATAGAAACATATTTTAAAATCTCTTTTTAGCGAATTATTCTCACTGTACAAAGCTGTTTTCCTGTCTGCCTTAAACTAGCTCTGGCAGTGGGAAATTTCTTTGTCTCAAAATCCTGGTTTTTAAGCCTGTCTTGCTGAGCAATTATTACTAATTATTAATTCCATTTTACTCTCAACGAAATTTTCTCAATCTCTTAAGCCTTGGAAAAACAACGGTTACCAGCATCGCTGATCGCTTATTTTGAAATACTGCGAATTTTTTTAGATTCTCTGCATAAATCTAGAAACCAAAACATACTACATTAATAGTCTGGATAGCGTAGTCGTAATTCTTTTATTTCAACTGTCACGGCTCAATTGAGTCAAAGATATTTCAAGGGAAAGTATTTCAATTGCAATATAGAAGAGTAATTACTACCAAATCTAACTATAAAGCTGACATTGCTCTATTTATCGACATTCAAGCTTATTTAAAGCCTTATATAGCTAATCTCACCGCAACAAATAACGTAGACAGAGGTATTAATAATGGTTGACATCAACGATATTCGCACTATTGACGGCAGCGATAACCAAATTGACGAAGACGGCGAATCTTTAGGTGGAGAAAGAGACAACGGTTCAACAGGAGCTGCTTTGATTCGTCTGTTTGAACCTGCTTTTGAAGACGGAATTAATGAACCCAGAGGGGGTGGAGATCCAGAAGCATCTTCTTTGCCCAATACAAGAACAATTAGTAATGAGCTCTCAGACCAAGATGGTGTCACAGGCAATCCCCTCAACGCCAGTGACTGGCTCTGGCAGTGGGGACAGTTTCTCGACCACGATTTAGGTCTTTCAGAAGGAACAAATATTCTCACCATTAACAACGAAGAAGACCGTGCAGAGGCAGTCTTTGATGTTCCTCTGCCAGCAGGAGATCGCCTGATCGGTGCTAACTTTACTGCAATTCCTGTCAGCCGTGTGCCTGCCGAACCAGGAACGGGTGAAGGAGAGGAAGTCAGAGAAGTTGGAAATGAGGTTACAGCCTTTATCGACGGCTCGAACGGCTATGGTTCTGACATCATTAGAGCAGCAGCAAAAAGAAGCGATCTAGGCAACAGCTTTTTTGGTCGCTTTTCCGAAGGCACGGTCAAGATTGAGGAGAGTACGGGCAGACGCTTTGTAGAAGCCGAAATTGAAGAAGGAGACAACCTTGAGCTAGTCGGCACAGAAGGAGAAGAAGTAGAAGAAAATGAACTGGTAAAAGTATATTTACCGCCTCAAAATGAATCTCCCTTTGATGGTAAGCTTCTGGTTGCTAATGATGAATATGGCACTGATGGTTTACCGTTTGAATCGGGTTCCGATCCTACCAACACTTCTGATGAAATCTTAGCTCCTTACAATCGCGCTGATTCTGCCAATGCCGACCCCGACCCCGACCCTGAATCTAGTACAGAAGGTCGCGTTCCTAACGATCAGGAGTTTATTTCGGGCGATGTAAGAATCAATGAGCAGTCTGGGTTAATTGCAATTCATACCCTGTTTATCCGCGAACATAATTTAATCGCCGATAAGGTTGCTTTTCATTTAGATGCAAGAGACAACGAAGATTTTAACGAGCTATTTGCTGCTTTTCGAGATGAGTATGTGCCGTCTTTAGGGTTAGAAGAAGAACCATCCGCTTTAGAAATTCGTAGTGAGTTTATTTACGAGGCTTCTCGTGCCGTTGTTGGTGCTAAAAATCAGGTTATTACTTACGAAGAATTCTTACCTCTGTTAATTGGGAACGAAGGTGCTGATGATTTGGAAGTGATTGATGAAGATATTCTCTCTCCAGGAATTTCAGTTGAATTCTCTGGCGCTGCCTATCGTTTGGGTCACACTCTCTTGTCAAATCAGATTCGGACGGTGGATACCGAAGGTGTAGGAAGTATCTCTCTGCGAGACGCCTTTTTTAATCCCCAAGCAATTAGTGCCAATGGGCTAGACGACATTCTGATTGGTTTGAACTATCAACAGTCTAACGACGCCGATACGCGAGTAATTGACGGGGTTCGTAACAATTTATTCGGACCTCCAGGAGCAGGGGGATTAGACCTAGTCGCGATTAACCTCCAGCGTGGTCGAGAGTTAGGTATTCCTGGTTATGTAGAGGTATATAACCAGCTAAATCCTGAGGCAACTATTGAAAGTTTTGAGGACTTAGAGCCAATCTTTGGCGAAGAGCTGGCAGGCAAATTTGAGTCAAGCTATGACAACGTCGAAGACATTGACCTTTGGATTGGTGGTTTGGCAGAAATGCCGATTCAGGAAGATGTTTTACTAGGACCGACTCTGGGAGCAATTGTTGCGGATCAGTTTGCCAGATTGCGCGATTACGATCGCTTTTTCTACAAAGAACAGTTAGCGAATGAGGAATCTTTCCTCAGTGTTGTGGCAGAGACAATTGGTTTAGACCTAGGCAACGTACGTCTAGCAGACATAATTCGTGAAAATGTTGGCGATCCTGAATTAGTCCCAGATGATGCTTTTACCGTTCCCTTTGAAAATGAGATGTTGGGTACAGTAAATAGCGATCGCAACAACCGCCAGTTAGTCGGTACAGACGAAGCCGATCTAATTGATGGTCTGTCTGGAGACGATCTAATTCTCGGCGGTTTAGGACACGATATCATCTTTGGTGGTAAAGGCAACGATACTCTACGGGGTCAAGCAGGTACTGACACCCTAGTCGGTGGAGAAGGTAACGATCTCCTAGAAAGCGCAGCGGGAGATGTTTTCAATGGTGGAACTGGCAGCGATACCTATGACGTGATTTTAGTCCCTGGACCAGTGGGAACTCAAATCATCGATGAGGGTGGTAGTAATGATGTGCTGACCTTCGACCTTAGAGATTCCGATCCTATAACTATTGCCCTAGCTGATTACGCACCTGGAATTACGGGTATTAAAAGATCGGGTAATAATCTATTTGTTGATTTTAACCAAAATGGAATTGTTGATTTTGAAGACGATCTCAGCATTAGAAATTATTTTGATGCCGAGGGAGAGGCTGGAATTGGGGCAATTGAATCATTAGGCAATCTAGCCAGTGAAGATATTGTTGAGTACTTTAGTGCCGAATCAATTACCGACGGTTCTGATGTTTTTCGTCTTAACGATCGCCAAGCAGATCTTTTCCGCTATACAAGAAGCGCCAGCGAAAGAGATGAGCTGATTGACGATGGTTTTGAAGACGATGGAGTTGCCTTTACGACTGCTCCTGAAGATGACGATCTTGATTCTTTCACAGGTGCAAAACCCGTTTATCTGTTTGCGAATGAAGATACAAGCGCTCATCTATTCACTCTAAGTGAAGTAGAAAGAGACGCGGTACTGGAAAACCTAGATAATCTGAGCTTCGAGGGTACAGCCTTCTATGCTTATGCTACAGAGCGCCCAGGAACAGAAGCGGTATATCGCTTTCTTAATCTTGAAAATGGAACTCATTTCTATACTACTTCGGCTTCTGAAAGAGCAGACTTGCTCGATGACGATGATTTTAGACCTGAAGGTAATGATGGTATTGCTTTCTATGTTCCTGAAGCAGATGTTTAGAATCGTTTGACCCTTGGCTCATCATAATTAACTTAGTGGCGTTGGTCAGTTAATAATGTCGCACGATAAGTTATTCTTCGTAGCTTTAAGCCGTAAGCCGTAAGCTCTAAGCTCTAAGCTTTTCAAATCCAAGTTTATTTC
>JBCBEA010000344.1:0-5041 GCA_038529195.1 Cyanobacteria bacterium J06600_6 | reverse complement strand
AAATTAATCAACAACACTTTTTATAATTATTAAGTGAAACTACTATATTCATCTTCAGTGTTTGTACTTAAGCTCAATTAAAATGCATGAATAAATACAGCACAATTGCTGAGGTCATCGGCTAAAGCTATTGACTTGGTTATAAATACAAAAAACTTTTATTTTTTGGTTTTTGTTTATCAATAATTGGGCTAAAATATCGCCATCAGCTCTATATTTTCTAATTAAATAGCTGCTGTATAGTTGAGAAGTAGTAGTCAAGTCGATAGTTATAATAGTTTTTTTGCTGTTATTAATAAAAAATATAGTTCAAATTCATAATTTTATTTTTTATATTTTAACAATTACTATAGATTTGACTTTTAGCTTAAAATTTTTGCAAGCTCTATTTTCTTTAACCCCAAACTAATATTTTTGAGAGTAAAGTATGAGCCAAAATTACAAGAGTGTGCAGTTAGTAGATCTAGAAACTGTTGCAAATACTACCTACGATGTTGTGATTGTCGGGGCAGGAATTAGCGGTTCAATTGTGGCTAAAGAATTGAGCGAGCAGGGCAATCAAGTTTTGATTTTAGAAGCAGGATCTCATAAGGATTTGACCCTAGCTGGGTTTCAAAGTTATGTGAACAACTTTTATACTGCAGTTGAAAAAGACAACAATGCGCCCTTTCCTCGCAACGAAAATGCACCCAGCCCCAGAAGCCCAGATGTAAGTAAGCTGGTTCCAGGTCAAGTTGATGCCAGTAATTATTTAGTTCAGCAAGGTCCTTTAACTTTAGACAGTTCTTATACCAGAGTTACGGGGGGAACAACGGTACATTGGGAAGCCAAAACCCCTCGGATGCTGCCAGATGATTTTAAGATGCGCGAGAATCATGGTCAGGGTCTTGATTGGCCGATTCCCTATGAGGAAATGATGCCCTACTATCGTCTAGCGGAAAATGAGCTGGGGGTGTCAGGCAGTGTGGAAGATCAAAAAGCTATCGGCGTACCTTTTAAGGAAGGTTATGTCTACCCAATGCACAACATGCCTGCTTCTTATTTGGATCAAAAAGTTGCCCAGAAGCTAGACAATACGGAAGTCGAACTCAACGGCAAAAACTACAAAGTTGAGGTCAAGACCTTCCCTCAGGCTCGTAATGGTATTCCCAACCCAGAATACAACCAGGGTAAGGGTTTTATTCCTGACAAGCTAGCCAGCGTTCATCCTGTTGAGTATGGAGAACGCTGTCAGGGTAATGCCAACTGTACGCCAATCTGTCCCGTCCAGGCAAAATATGATGCGCGCAAAACTTTAAATAAAGCCCTTAGAACTCAAAAGGTACACATCTTATCTCAGGCAGTAGCTTCAAAAATTGACATCAATTCTGAGAATGGACACGTTACCGCAGTTCAGTTTAAGCACTATCAGGATAGAGAATCTTCTAAATATACTCCTGGCGTTGCCAAAGGTCGCCTATTTGTCATTGCTGCCAATGCCGTAGAAAATGCGCGCCTACTGCTGGCTTCTGGTCTTAATAGCACCAGCGGTTTAGTCGGTAAAAACCTGATGGATCACCCCTACATGCTTGCCTGGGGATTGATGCCTGAAGTGACAGGAACAATGCGGGGTCCAATTTGTACTTCGGGGATTAGTACCTTTCGTCAGGGTACTTTTCGCGATCGCCAGGCTGCTTTTGCGATCGATATTCATAATGATGGCTGGGGCTGGGCGACAGGCTCACCCTATTCAGAAGTATTAGAGATTGTGAACCATAAAAACAAATATGGAGAGGAACTGCGCCAGGAACTAATCAACCGTATCTCTCGCCAGCTTTTACTAGCATTTATGATCGACCTCCCCGCAGATCTGAGCAATCAGATTTCTATCGATCCTCGACATACAGATCGCCTGGGTAATTATCGTCCGATAGTTTCCTTCAACGTTCCCGATTACTGTCGTCAAACCTTTGCCTACGCGCGTAACTTTTCGCGCCTAATTTTCCAGCGTGCAGGAGCAGAAGATTGCACCCATTACGACCCATCTGACTATGGCTATTTCACCTATAAAGGCGAAGGCTATACCTTCCGTGGTGGTAATCACTATGCAGGAACTCACGTGATGGGGACGAGCAAACTTAATTCTGTAGTCGATCGCCATCAGCGTTCTTGGGATCACCGCAATCTCTATATCGTCGGAGCGGGCAGCATGCCTACTATCGGTACTTCCAACACGACTCTAACCCTAGCTGCTCTCTGTTTGATGAGTACCAGAGAAATGGTCAAAGATCTCAAATCACAGCAGTTGAGACACGCATTAATTTAAACGAGCGTTGCTGAATCTAGGTCTGATTTATAACTTTTTCCGTTGAGCAAATTAATTAACCAGCTTACGCCATAAAGCTATGAACAGATTACGTTTCAGCCTCATACTTCAAATTAGCAACGTCTTTAAACGCTAGTCACGATAGACAGCATTACTGGAAAAGAGTTCAGTCAAATTACCTGGAATAAACTATGAATACAACCGTACAAAACGAGCTAATCAAATCCGTCGATCATCTACACTATTATCTCAAGCAGGCATTAGCGATCGAACATGCAACTTTGCCTCCCTACATTACGGCTCTCTACTCCATGAAGCCTGGTACAAATATTGAGGCATTTCATATTTTACGGACGGTCGCTGTGGAAGAAATGTTGCATCTAACTCTGGCTGCCAATGTTTTTAATGCGGTAGGAGGCAATATCAAATCTGTTCTGAGCGATCCTAGTTTTATCCCTCAGTATCCTGCGACTCTACCGACAGGAGAAACCGATTTTGAAGTTGGCTTAACTAAATTCTCGCGAGAGACGGTCAAAACATTCCTTAAAATCGAGCGAGCAGGTGAGGCAGAGAGGGGTCAACCACTGGTAACACCACGCAACCATACTAATAGCCTCTTAAAAATTCACGATCAGCCACCCCACTACAGTTTTTATAGCATTGGACAGTTCTATGCCGAAATAATTCGTGGTTTGCATGCTCTACATAAGGAAATGGGCGACAAACTATTTTGTGGCGATCCTGCTAAACAGATTACGCCTGAATATTATTACAACGGTGGGGGAGAGATTATTCCCGTTACCGACCTCAAATCTGCAATCCTAGCTTTAAGAGAGATTCAAGAGCAGGGAGAAGGTTCGGGCAAAGAACGCATCTATGATGGCGATCGCGAACTGTCTCATTACTATCGTTTTCAGCAGCTGCTGATTAACGATGATGGCGACGAAAACTACGGTCAATACTATGTCGTTGACAATGAAAATCCCGAACAGTCAGATCAGCCTGGTCATCCAACGGGAGAAAAGTTCAAGGTTGACTGGGATGCAGTTTATCCGATCAAAGAAAATATTGAGCTGAGCGACTTTACCCCTGGTTCGGAAGAATATGAGGCTGCCCAAAAATTTCAGTCTGACTATGCCAGATTCATGAAACAGCTAGAGTCTGCCTTAGACGGTCATCCTGAGGTATTGATTCCTGCTGTCGGCGCAATGTGTGGCTTGAAATATCAGGCAGAACGATTGGTGAAAAATCCCCTCACAGGTAGCGATGGTCTTCATGCTGCTCCCGTATATCGACAGGTTTAGAGAAATCACAGACAAGCAAGTAATAGGTAATCAGTATGGATAAATCCCAGTCAATCGAAGATTTTATTAACCTTTCAACCGTAGTAACGGGCTTTTCCCGATTCGATCTCCATGGCACAGGTCAAGTTTCTGCCTACTATGGGGCGATCGCGAAAGTAGTCGGACAGGACATTTTGAACGAGCTATTAGAAACATTTCATAATTTATTTGAGCGATCGCAGTCTGATGCCTCTGCCTTAGATCGAGGGATGCGGATCGAAATTTTTGGTTCAGAAAAACTAGGTCCAATTGCCCGCAATCTAATCAAGCTTTGGTATGTTGCCACCTGGTATCAGCTACCTCAACCATGGCGAGATCGCTTTGGCATCAAACCTGACGATATTACCTTTGTTGTTAGTCCCCAAGCCTATCCCGAAGGTCTCTTGTGGTCGGCGATCGGCGTTAATCCACCCGCAGCCAAGCCACCAGGATATGGTTCCTGGAGTAACCCACCCCTAGTTCGTCTCAAGTAAATTTGTCCTAATTAATTTTAGCTACTACGTTCAACATTATGATTAAATCTTGGTTTCGACAGCTATCAATCATTTTTGCCTTTTTTATAGCTAGTTCTCTGATTTTTGCTTTACCCGCCAATGCCTTTAGCCAGAACGATCTGAATTATTTACAGCAGACTAACAAATGCAACTACTGCGATCTTTCAGAAGCCGATCTCTCAAATATGGATTTGTACGGTAGCTCAATGATTGGCACCAACCTCTCTAAAGCAGATCTGTCTCACAGCATTTTGAATGAGGCTGAGTTAAAAACAGCCAATCTATCACAGGCTAACTTAAGTGATGCGATCTTGATGGGTGCAACCCTCTCAGAAGCCGAATTAAGCCAGGCAAATCTCACCAACGCGACTCTATATAACGTTGTTTTGAGTAATGCCAATTTATTGGGGGCAAACCTAGCCGAAGCCGATTTTACTTCGGCAATTATGTTTCAGACAAATTTGACTAACGTGCCCGCCGAATCAGCAAAGCTAACCAAAGCCATTTTATCCCAGGCAAATCTTGCAGGAGCAGATTTTGCGGGAGCAGATATTCGCAGCGCCAACCTGAGAGGGGCAAATCTCGATCACACTAACTTAGATCGGGCAGATCTTTCGGGAACAATCATGCCCGATGGCACTATTTATCACAGCGATTTTGCTGATATTCAGTAAAGTAATTGAGAACGGCTATAAACGAGAATTTATAGCTCAATATTAGACAAAAGCAGACAAGCATCTAACAATATGAGGGTGCTTGTTTTTTTTAGGCGTTGGTAAATGCGTAATGCTAGTAGTATATTTTTTATCTCTAAAGAAATAAACTTGGGGCGTTGCACAATTGAAGAATGATTTCTAGAAATTCTTAGTTCACAAGTAAATTTAAAAAGCCGATAGCTG
>JBCBEA010000343.1:0-5056 GCA_038529195.1 Cyanobacteria bacterium J06600_6 | reverse complement strand
AAGACTCATCATATCGTAAAGTAAGCACATTTCAAGACCTTACTTAGAATCAATTTAAACCTCAGCAAAACTGGCAATTGAGGAATAATAGTTGACTTAATATCATCGAGCTTTGGCAAAGATTACTCTTCGCTATCTAGAATAATTAAACAGCATGATTTGACCTCAATTTCACCAACTACATCAAATTTAAAGACTAATTTGCTGGTTTATGAGGACTTTTTTATCCCTAAGTCGAAAAATTTCTTGTTATCATAGCCCGTATTGTTTGGAGCAAAGGAAAAATACGGAATGCTTCTCTCAAGGTTACAGTCGGCTCGATAGTAAAGCGACAGAGTATTCTGTAAACCTCAAAACAAGTTAGCATTCTGTAGCCCTAAGCTGTTTTTTGTAATATGGCAGGAGTCAAAAACGTGGCAAGTGTAGATTTGAACGGTAGACCATTTCATTTTATTGGGATTGGTGGAATTGGGATGTCGGCTTTAGCCCAGATCGTTGCTCAACGACAGCTGCCAGTGTCGGGTTCAGATTTACGTACCAGTCACATTACCGATCGCCTAGAAGCTTTGGGGGTGAAAATATTCTACAGTCAGGAAGCGGCAAATCTTGACTTTTTTACCCAGACTCCAGCTAAACAGACTCAGCCGTTAGTTTCAGTCGGCATACAAGGCAATTCTCAGCCCAAAATTGATGCTTTTAATAGTCGTCAAGATCATTTACCACAGGTAGTTTGCTCAACAGCGATCGCTGAAACTAACTTGGAATACCAGGCAGCAGTAAAATTAGGTTGTCCAATCTTCCATCGCTCCGATCTTTTAGCAGCCTTAATCGACGAGTATCAGGGCATCGCCGTTTCAGGAACTCATGGCAAAACTACTACCAGCAGCCTGATTGGCTACATGCTTTATAAATGTCAGGTCGATCCAACTATTATTGTCGGCGGGGAGGTTGATGCTTGGTCTGGCAATGCCAGGAGCGGACAGGGAGACTACTTAGTAGCAGAAGCAGATGAGTCAGATGGTTCTCTAGTTAAACATCATCCTAGTATTGGCATCATTACAAATATCGAGCTAGATCATCCTGACAAGTATCAAGATATTCAGGAAGTAGTTGATATTTTTCAGACTTTTGCAGGACAGTGTAAAACTTTAATTGGCTGCATTGACGATCCGATTGTTCGCGATGAGTTAGATCTGACCATCAGCTATGGTTTGAATCCTCAACTGGATGCTGACTACATGGCAAAAAATATTACCTATCACGTCCAAGGAAGCAACTCGGAAATTTGGGAAAGTGGGGTTTGTTTGGGACAGCTACAGCTACCTTTAATGGGGGAACATAATTTAAACAATGCTCTAGCTGCGATCGCCGTAGGCAGAGAAATAGGTTTAGACTTTGATCTAATTGCTGGTGCTATTGCGACCTTTGGTGGAACGAAAAGACGATTCGAGCAGCGAGGACAAATTAATGGGGTTACCTTTATCGATGATTATGCCCATCATCCTAGTGAGATAGACGTTACCGTGGCTGCTGGCAGACTCAGAGTCGATGGTAACAATGACCTCAAGCGGGTGGTAGCTATTTTCCAACCTCATCGCTACAGTCGGACAAAAACTTTTTTACAGAAGTTTGCGATCGCCTTTAAAGCTGCCGATGTGGTGGTAATCACCGATATATATGGTGCAGGGGAGAAAAATACCTTCGGCATTAGCGGTTCTGATTTAGGGAAGGCGATCGCTTCCTATCATAATCATGTTCACTATTATCCAGAGGTAGATTCAATTGAAGAATTCCTCAAATCAGAAATCTTAGAGCCTGGAGACTTGGCAATGTTCCTCGGAGCGGGTAATCTTAATCAGGCTATTCCGCGAACTATAGATCTTTATCAATCAACAGACAGTAGAGTGATCGCATCCTAATAGCTTAATTTTGACAATCAGTCCTCGGGGACAAGCCGAGTCTTCGACTTGCTTCGCCACCGCAAATCATCAGTCCGCAAGGATAAACTTCGCAAATAATCAGTAACGATCCAATGAGCAATGATAATTTAATTCAGTCCAGCGTATCTCTAGCAAGCCAGACTTCATATAAAGTTGGTGGTGATGCCCAATGGTATGCTGCGCCCAGAAATTGGTCAGAATTAGAGGCGAGTTTTGAATGGTATCAGTCTCAGGATATGCCCCTAACGCTCTTGGGCGCTGGTTCTAACCTGCTGATTAGCGATCGCGGTGTGCCGGGATTTGTACTTTCAACCCGCTACTTTCGCAGCTATGAGTTTGATCCTGAAACGGGAATTTTGACCGCTGATGCGGGGGAAGCGATCGCTAAACTTGCCTGGAAAGCTGCCAAACGAGGCTTAAAAGGTTTGGAATGGGCAGTCGGGATTCCTGGTACTGTTGGCGGTGGTGTGGTTATGAATGCAGGGGCACATGCTTCCTGTTTGGCAGATATTTTGGTTAGCGCCACGGTGTTATCTCCCGATGGCACAATTGCCGAGTTAACTCCCGCAGAACTCGCCTACAGCTATCGTACCTCTAATTTACAGGGAGGCGATCGTCTGGTGGTCAGAGCCAAAATGCAGCTAGAGCCTGGCTATAGCAAGGATGAAATTATGGCATTGTCTAACCAAAACTGGACACAGCGTAAGACGACTCAACCCTATCATCTTCCCAGCTGTGGTAGCGTTTTCCGTAATCCCCAACCTCAGGCAGCAGGTAGTCTAATCGAACAGCTTGGTTTAAAGGGCTATAAGATTGGTGATGCTCAAATTGCCCATCGCCACGCTAACTTTATCCTCAACTGCGGTACGGCTACTGCGAAAGATATCTTTGAGCTAATTCGCTATGCTCAGGAAAAAGTAGAATATCATTGGTCAGTATCTTTAGAGCCAGAAGTTAAGCTACTTGGAGAGTTCTGATAATTAAGCGATTTCTAAGTTATGCTAATCTCTCTAATTGATTTTCGTAGTCGTCACTAACACACAAAACTAAGTAAATAGAATAGATATGGCAGGAAAAGGATTTGGGCCACTCGGCAAAATGAAAGAGCTAGCTGACGCTTTTAAAAAAGCTCAGGAAGTACAGGCAGGAGCGCAGCAGCTCCAAAATGAACTAGAACAGATGGAGATTGAAGGAACTAGCGAAGATGGGCTAGTCAAGGTGGTTATGAGCGGGAATCAAGAACCCCGTCGTGTCGAAATTTCTCCCGATGCTATGGGTGCAGGAGCGGAGGCTCTGTCGGCATCAGTATCTGCAGCCATGCAGTCTGCTTACGAGCAGTCTACTGATTTGATGCGTGGACGTATGGAAGAACTTACCAGCGGTTTAAATTTACCTGGGATGTAAATTCGTTAACAGTTAATAGCTTAAATAAATTATGGGGGTGTCTGAATTACTACCCCTATTTTTTATGCGTTGAGCTTATTTGCCTAAAAAGGCTCGATCGCAATTTGTAATTCAACCTGCTCTGCATTATCAGGGGGAACAAAATTAAATGTCTCAGCAGAAATTGATTCGGGTAGCGTTTGGCTCGTAATTTGCTCAATGAGCAGTAGATCTAAACCATCTTTTTGACCGATTAGGTCTATTCTGTCAATATTGCTCGATTGCGGTGCAACATAGGTTGTTACCTCATAGCTATTATCGACAGCGTTAATATCGTAGATGCTGTAGAAGGTATCCTCAATCTGCTCATTTCTGATGGTCATATTTTGCAAATCGACATTAGCGAACCTTTGAAAGTAGCCGATCAGTCGATCTGGTGGTAGTTTAGCGAGCGCTCGGCTGGCAATTTTATTACTATTGACTCTATCTAGGGTTCTGAGGTAGAAATTTGCCAGTGTGCCCACATTTACTGCTGCTGCGGACTGGATAAACTGCCGATATTCGCTGACAGAGTATTGATTCGTTGCCTGGTCGTAGATCCAGACCTGAGTTCCATTACTAATAATCTGATATTTTTGCCCTAAACCGCGATCGCGATTGACAAAAGTTATTTCCGTATTCACCTTATTTGGCGCAGCAATAATAGTTTTCAGATTAGCATTGGCTACCAATTGGCGATCGGGAAGATTGCCCATCAACTCTATTGATGACTCTATTTGATAGCTTTGTTGAGCAAGCAGTTTACTTGTTGCCTGAACTAAAGGCGCAGCCTGTAGCAGAGGTAGGGGCAAAGCTGGACTGGTTGGAGTTTGAGGGGTTTGAGTCTCAGTCTGAGCTATGGTAGTCATGCTCATGTTGCTAATAGCGATCGTGGTTAAACCAACTAGTAATAGCGATTTCATTAATAATTTTGGTTGAAAATTAACGCTGTTATTTAAAGTTCAAACCTACCATGTAGTGCATTTATCTGCGATCGATTCTCAGCCACAATACCAAAACTTTTTACTTGTGTTTCAAATCAGAAACTATAATAGTCGTACAACATTCAGATAAGGACAAGTTAATTAATCTGTTCGTAAGGATGAGGGATGAGGAATAACTAGAAGACTCAAAAGTTAATTAAAACGATTACATTAGTTTTTAGCTTATAGTCCAAGAGAATACAGTCTTATCAAGAATGTACTGCTGCTAAAAAATCAGCTTGTTTGGATGAGCTAACAAAGAAACTATCAACAACCCGCATGACTATGAGTTAGCCATCAGCAGGTAGTCGGTTAAACATTTTAAAACTCCCCAGGTAGGATTTGAACCTACGACCAATCGATTAACAGTCGACCGCTCTGCCACTGAGCTACTGAGGATTGCTGTATTGGCACTAAATAATAATAGCGAATGCCCCGACAAATGGCAAGTGTTTTATAGAAACCAATTTGAGCAGTGACAATTTGTTCGTGACAGAAGATATGCTAAAGAAAAGTTTAGCTTTAACTACGGTACTTTCTCTCGCCTCATGCTAGTTAATCGTTCCCAAACCGTCAGTCTTTCCTTTATTTCTACAGATCTACCTATTCGGAAGACGATAATTGCAGAAGCATCAATGTTTCAAACAGACTCGGAGAGTTTTCATCTGTCTCTCAATCAGCATGATTTACCTCATTCAGTTATTCCAGCAG
>JBCBEA010000342.1:0-5069 GCA_038529195.1 Cyanobacteria bacterium J06600_6 | reverse complement strand
GTACCCTCGTTCAACAATTATTCTATTTCTATTGTTCAAATGGACTATCCGCTAGAGATGTATCCATTAAGAATAATTAATTTAGTTACAGACAACTATCGATTTGAAAAGTGTGAAAGCGAATCCGAACTAAATCAAAAATTAGCAGCAATTTTATCTTCTGGAGAAGTGAGGAGAATAATAGCAGGTTTGCTTACAGAAATTCGTGCCGATGAAAAGGAAGTAAACGTCTAAATTCTGGACCGCCTTCAAATGCAAATAAACAAACATCTTCAAAATATCTCTTTACTAGTTACTGATATTCTAGAATTAATGCACTAGCTAGAGTTTCAAGTCTCCTTACATGAACAATTATTTTGCTACGGTATCACGCGGTTTGGAAGAAGTGGCTGCTGAGGAGTTGAGGCGCATTGGTGCAGAAGATGTCCGCACCGATTTTACAGGGGTGCATTTCAAGGGTGATAAGAGACTGCTTTACAAGGCGAATATGTGGACAAGGACTACTTTTCGGATCTTAAAACCAATCGCTAGAGTTAAAAGTTTTAATGGTGACGAGCTATATCGCAGCGTGCAGAAGATAGACTGGTCGGAATACATCGAACCAGATATGACCCTGGCAGTCACCTGTACGGGTAAAAACAAGTTTCTTAATCACACTCACTTCACGGCATTGAAAATCAAAAATGCGATTACTGACTGGCAGAAGGTACGGGGTGGAAAACGCTCTAGTGTAGACACGGAAAACCCCGATCTACAGATTAATGCTCACATTGATGAGAAGCACTGCATTATTAGTTTAGATAGTTCTGGTTCGAGTTTACACCGTCGAGGCTATCGTCCCGCAATCGGCGCTGCACCAATGAAGGAGACTCTGGCATCAGCTTTGTTAGATATGGCGGAATGGACACCTGACTTGCCTTTTCTCGATCCGATGTGTGGTAGCGGAACTTTACCGATTGAAGCGACGTTAAAAGCTCTTAATGTTGCCCCTGGACTATATCGAGACTTTGGCTTTGAAACCTGGTTAGACTTTGATCGCGATCTTTGGCAGAGCATAATTACCGAAGCAAATAATCTTCAGAAAAATGATATTGATGTGCCGATTATTGGGAGCGATCGCGATTTAAAAGTCATTCGTCAAGCCTTTACGAACGCTGAAGCTTCGGGCTTAGAAGACTATGTGCAGTTTGCCAAACGAGAACTTTATGATGTGCAGGCACCAGCAGATCGAGGGGTTTTAATTTGCAACCCTCCCTATGGTGTCAGGCTTGGTAAAGAGGCAGAATTGGGCGAACTATACAAGCTACTTGGTGATATCTTTAAACAGCGATTTAAAGGTTGGACAGCCTATATTCTCACGGGTAGCATGAAACTTTCTAAGCAGGTGGGACTGAGAACTTCTAAGCGAATCAAGCTCTATAACGGTGCGATTCCCTGTACTCTGTTGAAGTATGAAATGTATTGAGGAGGCAGAGGGCAGAGGGCAGAGGGCAGAGGGCAGCGTGAAGTTATTCTAAAGGATTAGCTTCGCGTCCGTTGCGGGGGTTCCCCCGTTGAGCAAACTTCGTAAGAAGAGGCCCGGTGGAAGGGTTTCATGCAACTTCTATACAGTAGTAATT
Organism: Cyanobacteria bacterium J06600_6; assembly: GCA_038529195.1. Taxonomy (GTDB): domain Bacteria; phylum Cyanobacteriota; class Cyanobacteriia; order Cyanobacteriales; family Xenococcaceae; genus Waterburya. Next base: position 3,450 of record JBCBEA010000342.1, on the reverse strand, counting down.
GGTAAGTAATTTATGTCAGATAAAAAAGTGCGTAAAGCTGTGATTCCTGCTGCGGGATTTGGCACTCGCATGTATCCAATTACAAAGGCGATGAAAAAGGAATTGCTGCCGATTGTGGGCAAAGATGGACGCGCCAAGCCAATTATTCAAATTATTATCGAAGAAGCAGTCAGTGCGGGGATCGAAGAGATCGGCATTGTGGTGCAGGAAAGCGATCGCAATTTGTTTGAAGAGGTGCTAAAGTCTCCTCCCAGACCTGAATTATGGGCAAAACTTTCGGCAGAAAATCGGCAATATAGTGAGTATTTGGCAACTCTAGGCGATCGCATTACGATCTTAAGTCAAACAGAACAAGAAGGCTTTGGTCATGCTGTTTACTGTACCCGTAACTGGGTAGGAGATGAGCCATTTTTGCTTTTATTGGGAGATCATATTTATACTTCCGCCCTAGAATATTCCTGTGCTGCTCAAATGGTTAATGCTTATCAGCAGCATCGTACTAGCGTGATTGGCATTACCGTTATGCAGGCAGATGTAATCCAGAAGGCGGGATGTGTTGCTGGGATCTGGCAAAGCGATCGCTCGATTCTAGAAATTACCGAGATTTATGAAAAACCGACATTAGAATATGCCCAAGAACATTTGAGAGTATTGGGAATGGCTGAGGATGAATTTTTGGGTGTATTTGGGATGTATGTCCTCGAACCCCAAATATTTGAGTTATTAGGTTCAGAAATTGACAATAATGAGCGTTTTAAAGGTGAATTTCAGCTGACAACCTGTTTAGATAAGTTGAGACAACAAAATAGTGCGATCGCTTATTTAGTTCAGGGACAATACTACGATACGGGGATGCCTTTGTTCTATCGTCAAACGGCGATCGACTATTATCAAAATCAACATTAACTTTTCTCGACCTATCCCTTAAGCTCTCAGGCGTAAACTATGAAAATATTGATTGACTGAGTTGTTTTCGACAATAAAGGGCTTTGGTGATTCTGATAGACGATTTTCTAAAAAATAAATGATTTTCTGAGCAGTGTCGTAACAGCCAATAGTTGCAATCAACTGGTCGTCAAAGAAGATCCCCCAGCGCTCGTCTTTTAATTTTCGGGAATGGTACAACATCAGCTACTTAAAATTGTCTTAGAGTATTAATTTTGATTATGTGAGTAATTTAACTGAAGTATTAGCTTACGATATTTTTTCTATGCAGATACGGTAAATCAAAAGCTTAAGATTAACTGTAATTTAAACAACAAAACCATTTTTTGTGTATCAAGTAAATATCTAAGTGTTTAATATAAATCATTTTCTGATTTTTGTGCTTTGTTTCTAGCCAAGGAAACAAGAACGCCGATACAAATTATAAATCTAGCAGAATGCATAAAAACCCTTGCGACTACGTATCTAGTTAATAATTAATCAGCAATTAACCAGAAAAAACTATGCTGCGCGAAGTAAAGGTAGAAATCATCGAATTAATTACCAATCTTACTTTTGCTCGAAATCTTTCCTTGAGCATGGCTGTAACAATCTTCAGTTTATGTGGACTTGCGGAACTACAGAGTCAAAAAACGCTGCTGACTCAACAAAACTCAATTACCCACGTCTCCAACTCTTCATCTACCAAGGTAATTATTGAGTGCAAGTAATAAAAAACTTGAGTTAGATCAAAACTACTGCCATTTTCCCTCTTGAGGCGACTAAGCTGCGAGAGGGATTAGTTTTTCTAGGTGAATAAATCTTGAAACTCATAAACTTATAATTCATATTAAGTAAATACAATCAAATACTTCTCTGCGATAGGATCTTAAACAGTATTTGATTTAGTCAAGAGTATAAAGAGATGAGTTATCTAATTGCTGTCTTACCCGATCGCTTTAAAGCGGAAGAAGCTTATACAGCGTTAGAAAAAGCGGGTATTCCCCTCAGTAAAATGGCGATCGCTGGCAGAGGTTACAAGTCTGCTGATGAGGTGGGACTATACGATGATAAAGAGCAGGCGCGAAAAAAAGCGACCTTTATGGCTTACTGGCTGGTTCCCTTTGGTTTTATCGGCGGATATGTTTTTAATCTAATTACGGGCTTACATAATCTCGATTGGGCTGGCGATCCTGGTAATCACATTGTCGGTGGTTTTTTGGGTGCAATTGGCGGAGCAATGGGTAGCGTCTTTGTGGGTGGAGGCGGAGGCTGGGCAACAAGTACGGCAGGCGATACTGTCTCCTATCGCGAGCATTTAGCTGCCAATAAATACCTGGTGCTGATTGATAATATCGGTGGCTTTGGCGATCGCTCTATTCCTGTTTTGCGCGAGCTAGCAGTTGACAATATTTTGAGCTACGAAAGCTAATTAAGGGATAAAGAATAAAGGATAAGGGTTAAAATCCAAAACTTAGATGCGGAATTGAGCAATGAGTTTGATGGATTGCCCAATCCCCGTGCTGCTTAAACTATCACTAAAGGTTTTAACTGGCTTACAGATGAAGAATATTGTTTGATCTGAGGCTTAATTACTTGTTCAGTTGCTACATAGCCGACATACTTTTTAGCAAATTCTTGGGCATAGCTGGCTGAGTTCATTAGTTGAGATAGCTTGAATCTTTGGAGCAGCTGTAAGAGATTATTTTCCTCATTAGGATTTTCCATCTGCGTATTAATCATGTGCAGTAGTGATTCAGAAAATTCTTGAGCTTGACGAATTTCTGGCAGGCGTGAGGCGGAATAGTTTCTGAGAGGTAAATTATCTTGATAGCGATAGAAACAGGCGAAAGATTTACCTAAGGCATCAGCATCTTGAATCGCGAGGTTCATGCCTTTCCCCCCGGCGGGAGTCATGATGTGGGCTGCATCCCCAGCCAGAAATATGCTCTTATACTGCATTGTTTGGGTAGCAAAACTACGCATAGTTAGCACCTGCTTTTCAATAATTTTGCCTTGGGTGAGTGTCCAGTTATCTTGAGCCAATCTTAGCTGTAGCTCCGTCCAAATGCGATCGCTCGACCAGTCATCAGCAGTATCTTCCAAAGATATTTGTAAATAAAAGCGCGAGATGCGGGAAGTGCGTAGCATATGTCCCGCAAAGCCTCTTGGGTGAATACCATAGATAATGCGGTCGGTAGAAGGGGGTGTTTCGGCAGTAATAGCTAGCCAAGCGTAGTTATAGGGAATTGTCTGGGGTTGAGTGACAGACTCGGGCATAAAGGAGCGAGAAACGCCATGAAAACCGTCACAGCCAGCAATAAAGTCAGAATTAATAATTAGATCTTGTTCTCCCTGCTGACAGAAGACTTTTGCTCCATAACGTTCATTCTCAATTGTGATTCCCTGAGTCTCAAACAGAATTTGTCCGCCAGACTCTTGAAATTTATAGATTAAATCGGCAATTAGTTCGTGTTGGGGATAGGTGTAGTGAGTTTGCCCCCCAGCCATTTGAGCATAATTGAG
>JBCBEA010000341.1:0-5078 GCA_038529195.1 Cyanobacteria bacterium J06600_6 | reverse complement strand
GTCTTTAGGGGGGAACCATTCTGCTACCATGCGAATCCCGATCACAAAGCCTGCACCAACAATACCCATTAACAGACGTCCAATCACAAGCTGATTAAAGCTTTGAGCGGTAGCGAAAATTAAACAAGGGATTGCTGCATAAATAAGTAGTAAAGAATAAGTGATGCGAGGACCGAATTTATCAAGCAACATGCCGATAATAATCCGCGCTGGAACTGTCAGAGCTACGTTACACAAGCCGATTGTGCCGAGCTGTGGCTTAGTCAGTCCAAAGTCTTGTCCGATAGTGGTCGCAAAAGGTGGAAAATTAAACCAAACTACGAATGATAAGAAAAAGGCAAACCAGGTCATGTGCAGAATTTTATATCTGCCCTGAGTTGCTTTAGAAATGAATTCCGTTAAAAACACTTTTTAGGTCTTCCTTGATGAATCTGAAACTACAATATTGTCAGTTGAGAAACTAAATATCGAAGCGAGGCACCGCTAATAATATCTATATATTTGCTTTAAAATTTGCCGTTTGTATATGTAGTAGCTGCCCGTTGCTTCTTTTGTTTCTTTTTACATCTATCAAACTAAATAGATTTCTTTAGTTCTTAAGATGTATTTATCTTGAGGTAATAATTACATTTCGAAAAAGCTTTTATCGTATACATTGCTACTGAATTTTCCGAATAAAGCAAGCTTAATGTTATTTGTGCATCGAACAAATACTTTTATTGCATAGCTGCTAAATTAGAGTTTTTTCCTGAAATTTCTACCTGCTAGATAGAGCTATTTGAGCAAAAAAAAGATTGAAGCTATTGAACTTCAACCTCGGACAATTATTTTATTTATGGTGGATAATTTTTGGCGTTCAAACTGCAATTAGATAGTTTGTTCTCGTAGTTTTTGGGCTGCATAAAGCTCATCCATATCGCGCGATCGCTGTGTTTTGAGCATTGATAATTCTGTGGTGAGTAGAAAACTAACAAAGCTAGAAATAGCAATTACAGGTAGCATAGCAGTCCCAGAAAGTACGCTTAAGATAATGCTGGTACTAATTGGCGTTTTGGTAACGGCGACATTAACTGCTGCCATCAAGCAAACCATCGCTACAGTCGGATGCACTCCAGGAATAGCCACCGAGATTGCCAAGCCAACGTTGGCACCAATAAAAAAGAGTGGGAAAATAAATCCACCTAAAAAGCCAGAGTGAAGGGTAAAGCTAATGGCAAACATTTTGGCAACGGCGATCGCAACTAGCATAGCAACAGTTAAGCTAGCTCCAGACTGAATTACGGTTTCGATTTGTTCTTCACTAAAGAAGAGTGTCTGGGGGAAGAAATAAGCAATAATCCCAATCGAAAGACCGCCACAGGTGGCGAGGGCAATGCGATGCTCTTCTAAGGATGAGGTTAGTTTGCCGATCATGCGAAAAATGAAGACAAACATAGTGGCTACGAAAGCTCCGACTGCACCTAAAATAATTCCCTGTAATAATTCAGCGGAGGTAAGTTTAGGAACAAGATCAAAATGATACATCCCGCCGATACTAATGCCTGTATTTAGACGAAAGATTGCAAAAGAAAAAATAGCGGCGATAATTGCAGGAGCGATCGCTTCATAATATTCAAGTCCCTTACGGTGAGGAATTTCTAAAGCAAATAATGCTGCCCCAATAGGCGCGCCAAAAAAAGCACCTAAAGCAGCACTCATCCCACAAAAAGTGAGAACTCTAACTGAGTCGCTAGTGACGTTGAGTTTATCTCCCAACCAGCTGCCAAAACTACCGTTTACCTGAACTAAAGGCGCTTCGGGTCCTGCGCTTCCGCCTGCGGTAATGGCAATGAGGGAGGCGATAATCATGGCGGGAGTTTTCTTGATGTCAATTTTGCCTGGGCTATGAATGCGATCTACTACCTGAGCCATTTCTCCAGGTAAGCCCAGAAAGTAGAGTACTAAGCCAACGCAAAAACCACCGATAGTAGTTGCAAACAGCACATAATATTCTGTCGGTAACCAGCCAGGAAAATAAGGAGTAATCAGAGCGGGTATCGTCCGCCAAACCCCATGCATCATTCCTTCTAAAACAAAGTAGTAAACTGTTGCGACTAATCCGCCAACAATCCCGATAACCACGGAACAAAATATAATTTGATGGTAGGTCAGCGATCGCTTGTCTGAATTATTTGTTGCGACTGAGTTTATGGTTTCTGCTATCTCGGGGTCAATTTGCGTAGTCAAAGCTTATTTCCTGCCTGAATAAATTGTTAAAACTTGAGTTTGAGTATCGATTTCAAATTATCGAGCGGATTTGATCGTTAAAACTTTTTCGCTTGTCAACCTAATACTCTTCACCCACCAAGCTTTAAATTAATTTAGTGCTTATTACTTACCCAATAAGTCTGTTTTGCTACCTTTCTTCCTTAAGAATGCAATTAATAATCTCTTATATTCTTCTTTTGCATTAGATTTATTCTTTCATAGCTAAAGAATTTTTCTTAAAAGAATATATTTTTGTCATCTGTTAAGAACTATATTTTTTGACAAAAAAAAGCAAAGTAAAATTTAATTTACTTTGCTTACAACCGATTCAAGATGAATAAAAATATCTTGATTGCCAATATATGGCGATCGCTATATTACCTAATTAGCTTTAACGACCCATCCCGACATATTTAATTCCAGCAGTTTGAACTGCATCGCGATCTAAGAAATTACGTCCATCAATAATCAAAGGATTGCTCATCAACTTAGCCATTTTTAGTAGGTCTAGCTTCAGAAACTCTTTCCAATCAGTAACTAACACTAGAGCATCACAGCTATCTGCGAGCATTTCGGCATTAGATTCAATAATCACGTTAGAAAGACCATGGCTCAAACCAGACTGAGAAACGATGGGGTCGTAAGCTTTAACTCTCGCACCCAAGCGGTTGAGCTGCTCAATCAGGTCAAGAGCAGGGGCATCGCGCATATCGTCAGTATCAGGTTTAAAGGTCAAACCGAGTAAACCAACAGTTTTACCTTTAAGAATTTTTAGCTCATTTTGTAGCTTTTCAAGAGCCAATAAACGCTGACGTTGGTTAACATTGATCGCTGCTTTGAGTAACTCAGACTCGTAGTTATAGTCATCAGCTGTATGAACCAGTGCCGAAACATCTTTGGGGAAACAAGAACCACCCCAGCCAATCCCTGCACTGAGAAATTTACCGCCAATACGTGAATCTAGACCAATACCCTTGGCTACTTGAGTTACATCTGCACCAACGCGATCGCAAATATTTGCGACTTCGTTAATAAAGCTGATTTTCGTTGCTAGGAATGAATTCGCAGCATACTTGATCATTTCCGCTGAACTGAGGTCCGTAATCACCACAGGAACTTTGGGCAAAGATTTGTCTTCGGCAAATTCTCTAGTTACCAATGGCTTGTAGAGATCCTGCATCATCGATAAAGCTTTGTCGCTATTACCACCTAAGACAATGCGATCGGGGTTGAAAGTATCAAAGACAGCGGAACCTTCTCGCAGAAACTCAGGGTTACTAACCACGTCAAAACTAGGCTCAACAGTGCTTCCAGACTCTTTGTTGCCATCCAAGACAATCATTCTCACCCAGTCACCGGAACCGATGGGCACGGTAGATTTGTTAACAATTACTTTGTAGTCATCTTTCAGGTGAGTACCAATACCACGAGCTACGGCTTCAACATAGCGAGTATCACTTTCGCCTGTGGGCAAAGGAGGAGTTCCTACCGCAATGTATAAAATTTCTCCATGAGCAACACCTTTAGATAGGTCAGAGGTAAAGGTTAATTTGCCAGATTCTGCCGATGATTTCATCAACTCTGAAAGTCCAGGCTCATAAATTGGAGACTGTCCTGACTGCATCAGCTTGACTTTTTCTTCATTATTATCGACACAGATGACATCATGTCCGATATGAGACAAACAAACACCCGTAACTAAACCGACATATCCAGTACCAATAACACATACACGCATAAAGTTAACTAACCTCTTAAATTTTTTGTCTTTTTGTCTTTAAAAACTTCTCAAACACATTCAATTACAAATCAAATGCTGTTACAACTAAGACTTATTTGCTGATAAACGAGAACGAAAATCATCAATAGTCATTTTCAAACCTTCGTTCAGGTCAATTTTGGGTTCCCAACCCAGCAAATTCTTAGCTTTAGTAATGTCAGGCTGTCTTTGTCTAGGATCGTCTTGAGGCAAAGGCTTAAAGGCTAGCTCTGCATCAGGATTGACCATTTTTTGGATTGTTTCAGCCAGCTGTAGGATAGTATATTCTCCTGGATTACCAATATTGATTGGTCCAATCTGGTCGCCATTCATCAGGCGCATCATGCCATCAACCAAGTCGGATACGTAGCAGAAACTACGAGTTTGAGAACCATCACCATAGACAGTCAGTGCCTTGCCTTCAAGTGCCTGAACAATAAAATTACTGACTACACGACCATCCTGCTCGAACATTCTTGGACCATAGGTATTAAAAATACGCATAATCCGAATATCAACATTGTTTTGCCGATGATAATCGAAAGCTAAAGTTTCGGCGACTCTTTTTCCTTCGTCGTAACAACTACGGATGCCGATACAGTTAACGTTACCTCTGTATTCTTCGGGCTGAGGATGTACATCAGGATCGCCATATACCTCACTAGTCGATGCCAGTAAAAATCTTGCTTTGACCCGTTTAGCCAACCCCAACATATTCAAAGTGCCCATCACATTGGTTTTGATTGTTTTGACAGGATTGTACTGGTAGTGGACTGGAGAAGCTGGACAAGCTAGGTGATAAATCTGGTCTACTTCTAACCGAATTGGTTCTGTAATATCGTGGCGAATTAATTCAAAGTACGGGTTATCAATCCAATGACGAATATTACGTTTATGACCAGTAAAAAAGTTGTCTAAACAGATTACATCGTGACCTTGCTCCATCAAGCGATCAATCAGGTGGGAGCCGATAAAACCAGCACCGCCAGTTACTAATATTCTCATTTTTAGGATTTAACTTTAATTATTTCAAGAACAATCTTAAACTAACCTTGTGTTATTTGCGATCTTT
>JBCBEA010000340.1:0-5094 GCA_038529195.1 Cyanobacteria bacterium J06600_6 | reverse complement strand
ATAATTATCCTAACGATCGCTATTGGTCAGATTGGCAACAAGAATGTAAATTAGCCGATCGCATTTTAGTTAACTCTAACTGGTCGGCTCAGGCACTAGAAAAAACAGGTATAAAACCAGCAAAAATAATTACTGTTCCTTTAGCTTATCAAAGAGAACAAAATAACTCAGAATTCACCAGAATCTACCCTGACCAATTTACCAAACAAAGACCTTTAAAAGTCCTCTTTTTGGGTCAGATAATTATCCGCAAAGGTATAGCCGAAATTCTAGACGCGATTACCTTATTAACTGATTTCCCAATTGAATTTTGGTTTGTTGGACAGATAAAAGTTAATCTGCCCAGATTCGCCATCAATCATCCTCAAATAAAGTGGCTGGGTGAAGTTTCCCGTAGTCTAACTTATTACTATTACCAGCAGGCAGATGTCTTTCTACTGCCGACTCATTCCGATGGCTTTGGTCTAACTCAACTAGAAGCTCAAGCCTGGAAATTACCGCTGATTACTTCGCAATTTTGTGGCTCGGTGGTCAAAGATCAAATTAATGGGTTAATATTGCCACAGATTACGGCAAAAGCGATTGTCAACTCGATTACTTTTTGCTTAGAAAATCCTCACAAATTAGCAGAATTATCTCATGGTTCTACTGAAATTGTAAGCCAGTTTACCCTTGAACAACTAAGTCAAAAAATTGCGGATATAAACATATATTAAAACCGTTAAATACACTTTTATTTCTTACACAAAAAAATACTTTTATAATCCAGAAAATTTTATTCCTTCCCACCTTTTTCCTTTTACCCTTTTCCTGATCGATGATTCCCACCAATACCGCACCCGATCGCCTGACGATTACCTCCAGCTGGCTAAAACAGGAATATCCAATTTATCCGATGCTCGGTTTAATCAGTACGTTCGTTAGTACCCTAGCAGCGATGTTTGTTATTCCTGCTAACACCACTACTCCAGATGCCTTATTCCCCAGTGCTTTAATCTTGACCTGCGGATTGGCGATCGCACCGATAGCTGCTGCTTGGCGCAGTCCTAGAACCATCTTGCGTATCGAACATATCTTAGCTCTCTCCCCAATTTACTGGCTATTACTAGATTTGTTACAGGAAGCTTATACCCTAGAGCGTTTGCATAGTACCAGTATTGCAGGCACATTTTTCAGTATTGGTTTATTTACCTCTGGAGTTTGGCTAACGGTTTTAATGCGTCCTCCCTCTTTACCCAAACCTCTGGCTAACGCAGCAGGTCACATTTTGACACCACGATCGCTGTTTAAATTAATTGTCGTATTTTTTGCGATCGCAATTATTAAATTTGCCTATCCCTGTAACTTCAATCCCGTTGAGATGATTATCCATCTGGGTAGCAATCGCTGGTCAGCACCCTGGGCGAGAGAAACACTAGGAGGCTGGAATTCTTTTATCGATCATCTAGACTACTTTGGTTATCTATTACCGACTCTAACTACTCTCCTAGCAATAAGAAGTCGTCGCCTGACCATTCCTGTTGCCATTGCGATCGCTCTTTCTGGTCTGATGACGGCTTTCCTGGCACAGTCTGGGGGTCGTCGTATCATTGGCGTAATTTTAGGTGCAGCCATTATCTGTTGGGTATTAGAACAGCAAAAGCTAAGACTGAAACAAATCATCATTACTCTATTTAGCGTGGTGCTACTTCTCGGCTTTATGCAGTGGATGCTTGAGTTTCGCAATACAGGGTTTCAGGCGATTAATCAAAAAGAGAAGTTTCAGTATGGCTACCTCCACGTTGATGATAACTTTCTACGTCTAGCCCAAACCATTACTCTTGTCCCCAACTACTATCCCTTCGTCTATCATCAACAGATTTTATTTACTCTCGTCCGTCCCATCCCCCGTGTCCTATGGAAAGATAAGCCTGTCGATCCTGGCTTCGATCTGCCCGCAGCTTTGGGCATAGAGGGAATTTCCTACAGCTATTCAGTTATTGGCGACTGGTATATCTGTGCTGGCTGGCTAGGAGTATTTTTTGGGGGGCTAATTTACGGTGGACTGGCTAGAATGGTCGGTCAATTACTAGTTAAGGATACCCAGTCTTCCAATTCAATTGTTTACAGCCTTTGCGCCATGGCGTTATTTGCAGGTTTTCGTTCGATGCTGGAATTAGTATTGATGAGCTACGCAATTCTAGCTTGGATGCTGATTTCCTGGCTGATGTTGCCGAAGCAAGTAGCAAGTAACAAAGGCGCTTAGTTTCCCACTTCTGGGACGCAGCGCCGCATGCAGTAAGAAGTTTAGCTGTTTAGCTGAGTATCGTAATTATTGATTTTTTAAATATCTAAATCTAGGCAAAATTATAGGCAAAATTCTATGCAAAATATATTAGTTATTACCTATATTCCTTCACCGTATCAGGTAGAGTTGTTTAATGCGATCGCTCTTTCAGGAAAATTTAGACTTCAGGTGGCATATCTTCAGGCTAGCTGTGATGCTCCCATTGCGGAACACTGGCAAAAGCCCAAAATTCAGCATAACTATCTGATTTTAGGTGAGGATGACGGAAAATTTGAGCAGCTCGAACAAAATTTATTAACTAAAGACCTGGTTGTATTTAACTACTATCGTCATCCCCGCTTGAGTCAATTAATGGATCGCGCTCTTGAAGAAAATATACCCTGGTGTTTCTGGGGTGAGCGTCCTGGAGTCAAACATGCTGGATTACTTGGCTGGCTCTACCGTCGCTGGAAGTTGGCGACATTGCATGAATCTTCTGCACCGATTTGGGGCGTAGGTATTTGGGGGTTGGAACAGTATCGCCGAGAATTTACCATTAGCCGTAACTACTTCGATTTACCTTATTTTTCTAATCTAGCTCGCTTTGCTAAAGGCGATCGCAATATAGACAAAGATAAACGAGTCTTTCTGTATTCAGGAGCATTAATCGAACGTAAAGGAGTCGATTTACTAGCCTCGGCATTCCTAGAGTTAGCCAAACAGTTTGACAATATCGAACTACATTTTGTTGGCGATGGAGAATTACGTCCTCTCTTAGAAAGGCAGCTACAATTCTATAGCGAACGAGTCAAATTTCATGGTTTTCAACCTTGGGACAAACTACCTCACTACTATCAACAGGCAAATTTCTTATGCGTTCCCTCTCGCTACGATGGCTGGGGCATGGTTGTTCCTGAAGGACTAGCAGCAGGTCTACCCGTAATCTCCACAGATATGACGGGGGCAGCTATAGAGTTAATTAGAGATAGTCATAACGGCTGGCTAATTGATGCTGATAGCCTAGAGTCTTTAAAAGAAGCAATGCTACAGGCAATCAAATTGACTCCTGAAGAATTAGCCAACTATTCCTTAGCAGCCAGCGATCGCGCAGCCGACCATTCCCTGAATCACGGCGTACAGAGATTCGAGCAAACGGCGAGAGAAACGATTCGACTATTTGTCTCCGACAGTTCTCGAGCAGAGATTGTAATTCAAAAACCAGTAACTAGTAACCAGTAACTACGCTCTAGCCCAATCTCAACTGATGCTAACCAATCAACAGCGATCGCATGAAAGTTCTCCATGTTATTCCTTCTCTCAGTCCCGCTTTAGGAGGTCCGACTCACGTTGCGTTACAGACAGTTAAAGCCATTAGATCTCAAGGTATTGATGCAGAGATAGTTACTACCAGTCACGACGACATCAACCCCTTAGATATACCCTTAGCTAGTCTTACAGAATACAAAGATGTGCCCGTCTGGTTTTTACCTGTTTCCGCAACTCTCAAAGAATATATCTTTTCCACTAGCTTGACTAAATGGCTATGGCAAAATATTGCTCATTACGATCTGCTTGATAACCATTATCTATTTTCTTATGCACCTAGCTGTGCAGCAGCGATCGCCCGTTACCAAAAAATTCCCTACACTGTCCGTACTCAGGGACAATTAGCTCCTTGGGCATTACGGCAAAGCCAACTAAAAAAACAAATCTATACTTTGGCGATTGAACGTCATAACTTACAAAAAGCTGCTGCTATTCACTGCACAACTCAGCAAGAAGCAATCAATTTACGTAACTTTGGCATCTCTACCCCTACCGTAACTCTACCGTTAGGAGTTGAACCAACAACGCCGATCTTAAACGCCAGATCCGAACTACACAAACTTTTGGATTTGACTGGCGATCGTCAGATTATCCTCTTTTTATCTCGTCTTCACCCCAAGAAAAGACCAGAGCTATTGATTGCTGCTTTTCAACAAGTGATTGCTCACAACCCAGACTGTCATCTGATTATGGCAGGTTCAGGAGAGACAGAATATGTGCAAAATCTTCAGCGACAGGTAAAACAATATAATCTAGGTGATCGCACCACTTTTACAGGCTTCGTCACAGGAGATAAAAAAAATCTGCTTTTACAGGGTGCAGATATCTTTGCTCTACCTTCTTATTCCGAGAACTTCGGCATTGCCGTCGCCGAAGCAATGGCAGCAGGCTTACCCGTGATTGTGACTCCTGGAGTTCAGATCTCAACCGACATAGCAGCAGCAAATGCAGGAATCATAATTGATAGCCAAACAGAATTAGTTACTGCCATAAATCAGCTGATTGAGTCTCCAGAAAAGCGATCGCATCTCGCCCAAAATGCAATTAAATTAGCTCAAGAGAAATATAGTTGGGATATAATTGCCACTCAATTAATTAGGGATTATAAAAAAGTGGTTAAGAGGTAAAAGGTAAGAGGTAAGAGGTAAAAAATAGTTATGAGTGAGAATGTTTCTGACATTACTATTCAAGAACGGACGGAAAAATTTGCAGTTAGAGTTATCAACGCCTATACAGAAATCAATAGGCATAATCATTTCGATAATGCTGCGCGTATTTTGTCTAAACAATTCTTACGTTCTGGTACGAGTATCGGCGCGAATGTAGCGGAAAGCATTTATGCTCAGTCTCATAAAGATTTTATTCATAAGTACTCTATATCTTTAAAAGAGGCATCTGAGACAAAGTATTGGATAAAAATCATGATTCAAACTCAAATTGTTCCAGAGAATAAATTTTTGCCTATGTTAGATGAGATACAGCAAATAATCAGAATACTAATT
>JBCBEA010000339.1:0-5094 GCA_038529195.1 Cyanobacteria bacterium J06600_6 | reverse complement strand
GGAGCAGAATTAAGCAATAAGTAAATTGATGCTTTTACTTGCAAAGTTTACAGTTCTCGCACATCGGCTACCTGACCTTTTACTGCTGCAGCGACCACCATTGCGGGGCTCATAAGTAAAGTTCTGCCAGTAGACGAACCCTGACGACCTTTAAAATTACGATTAGAAGAAGAAGCACTAATCTGGTCGCCCTGTAGCTTATCAGGATTCATTGCTAGGCACATTGAACAGCCCGGTTCGCGCCATTCAAAACCAGCCTGAGTGAATATTTTATCCAATCCTTCAGCTTCCGCTTCTTGTTTAACTCGTTCTGAACCAGGAACAACAAAAGCTTTAACCGCAGATGCGACTTGGTGACCCTGTGCGACTTTCGCAGCTTCTCTCAGGTCACTAATTCTACCGTTGGTACAGCTACCAATAAAACAGATATCGACCTTTGTACCTTTAAGAGGTTTACCTGGAGTCAATTTCATATAGCTGTATGCTTCTTGAGCGATCGCCCGATCGCTATCGGCTAATTCACTGGCGACGGGAATATTTTCACTAATTCCCAAACCCTGCCCAGGAGTAATGCCCCAGGTAACGGTAGGCTCAATTTCTGAAGCATCAAATTTAACTACATCGTCATAAACGGCATCTTCATCACTACGAATGCTCGTCCACCAGCTGACTGCTTTATCCCAGGCATCACCCTGGGGTGCAAAATCCCGACCTTTCAAGTAATCAAAAGTAATTTGGTCAGGATTGATGTAGCCACAGCGTGCGCCACCTTCAATTGACATATTACAGACGGTCATCCGTTCTTCCATCGACATGGCTTCAAAGGTCGAGCCAGCAAACTCGTAGGCATAGCCTACTCCTCCTTTCACCCCCAGCTTGCGAATAATATGCAGAATGACATCTTTCGCAAATACACCACGGGGTAAATCTCCATTAATCTCAATTTTACGTACCTTTAGCTTTGCTAAGGCTAGAGTTTGAGAAGCTAGAACATCTCTTACCTGCGAAGTTCCAATCCCAAAGGCGATCGCGCCAAATGCCCCGTGAGTGGAAGTATGAGAGTCTCCACAGGCAACGGTCATCCCTGGCTGAGTCAAGCCCTGCTCGGGGGCAATCACATGCACGATGCCTTGATTTCCCGAACCAACGTTATAAAATCTGATGCCGTAGTCTTTGGTGTTCTTTTCTAATGCCTGGATCATTTCCTCTGCCAACACATCAGAAAAAGGACGTGCCTGATCCTCTGTTGGCACAATATGATCTACCGTCGCGACTGTTCTTTGCGGAAATAAGACTTTGAGGTTTCTCTCTCTCAGCATCGCAAAAGCTTGAGGGCTAGTTACTTCGTGGATCAGATGTAGACCAATAAAAAGCTGGGTTTGACCAGAAGGTAAAGTGCCAACTGTGTGTAAATCCCAAACCTTATCAAATAATGTTCCCTTGCTCATATATCTATATCTCTATTGCTGCTTATGCTGCTGATCAAAAGTATCCGTAATTTATTTTACAATTTTTGTTCTCAAACGTTCTAGTTGACCGATCGCTCAAATCATAATTTTTGAGAGATTAGAGACTCTGTTACTGATTCATAACTAAATAGCAATCAAACTGTAACGCTAGGATTATCAATATTACTGTGCCGAAATAAATAACCAAGCAGATAAAGAGAGCCACAAAGAACGGTCAATCTATCTTGATTTGACTGAGATCCTATCATCGCCACATTAAGAGCCGTAAATACATCTTCATAAGTTTGACACTGTTGCAGACGAGGACAGACCTGATTGGCGATCGCTGCTAAAGCTTCTGGTTGTGCCGTACTGTGGTCGGGGACTGGCACGAGATGTAGCTCATCACCTGGCTTGAGTAGCACTTCTAAAACATCCTTGTGATCTTTGGTCGATAACATGCCCATGACCCAGGTTACGGGTTTCTTGAAAGTATCTACATACTGCCTCAGAGCGATCGCCGCTGCGGGATTGTGCGCGCCGTCAATCAACAACGGACTATTATTCCAGGTTGTCCACTGCAGTCTGCCCTGCCAGCGAGTTTTATTCATCCCAGTTTGAATAGCTAGTTCAGGAATATCCCAACCCTGCTGCTGGAGATTTTTGATCGTGGCAATCGCGATCGCTGAATTACTGAGCTGAACCTTACCCAGTAGGGGTAAAGGATATTCTAGATCCTGATATTTTGCCCAGTTAGTATCATTAGAAGCCGGAATTTTTATTTCTTCAGCCGGTTCGACGATAGTCAAGGGGGCGTCTAACTCTTTTGCTCTGGCTTGAACAACTTCCTTTGCCGACTGAGGCAGTTTTCCCACAATTACGGGGCAGTTGGGTTTAATTACTCCCGCTTTCTCCCTGGCAATATCCGCTACGGTCGGACCCAAACGCTGCCAGTGTTCTCTGCTCAACGAAGTAATAATGCTGACTAAAGCATCGTCTTTGACATTAGTCGCGTCCAGCCTACCTCCTAAACCTACTTCAATTACCGCAATGTCTACTTGCGATCGCGCAAAGTAAAGCCAAGCTGCTGCAGTAATTACCTCAAACTGTGTGGGGCTTTCTGTGTCAAGAGGAATTGCCGACTGTATGTCCTGCAGAATAGCAATCAAATCAGGCTCAGGAATAGTTTGCCCATTGAGATAAATGCGTTCTGTCCAATCAACTAAATGAGGAGAAGTATAGCGCCCAACTCGATAGCCTGCTTCCGTTAATATTGATGAGAGATAGGCACAGACAGAACCTTTGCCGTTGGTTCCTGCCACGTGAATAATGGGAAACTGAAGCTGAGGATTGCCAAGATCTGCGAGTAGCCTGCTAATTCGGTCTAAACCAAGATGAACACCAAAACGTTGAAACGGCTCTAATAAAGAACTGATTAAACTTTCTTGAACCACCATGCCCACAACTCCGCTGAAACACTGTGTCACTGACAATCATAATCTATGGAAAGGTTATAATATTAAGTTTTTCTATAATTTTTCAGGGTGATTTAGATCAGTTGGATAGTCAGTTGAATATTGAGAAAAAAGATGACAGGCAAAATCTGCTGCCAAAATCTGGCTTTTTACGAGTATCGAGTCAGGAAACTAGATTAAGATAGATAACAAAGTGGCAGTTGAAGATTACAATTCCTCATAAAAGACAGATCGCTAATTTATGGCACAGATAGAAACTAGAACCGAACCCATGATTCTCAACATGGGACCTCATCATCCCTCAATGCATGGTGTTTTGCGCCTCATTGTGACTCTTGATGGGGAAGATGTAGTCGATTGCGAACCCGTGATCGGTTATCTTCATCGAGGCATGGAAAAAATTGCCGAAAATCGTACCAGCGTTATGTATGTTCCCTATGTAAGTCGTTGGGACTATGCAGCAGGAATGTTTAACGAAGCTATTACGGTCAATGCGCCCGAAAAGCTAGCAGGAATTGAAGTGCCAAAGCGCGCCCAATATATCCGCGTGATTATGTTGGAGCTCAATCGCATTGCCAATCACCTCTTGTGGCTTGGTCCATTTATGGCTGATGTTGGTGCACAAACTCCTTTCTTCTATATTTTCCGAGAACGCGAACTAATTTACGATCTTTGGGAAGCTGCTACAGGTCAGCGATTAATTAATAACAATTACTTCCGTATTGGTGGTGTTTCTGTAGATTTACCCTACGGCTGGATTGATAAATGCGAAGATTTCTGCGATTACTTTGATCCTAAAGTCGACGAATATGAAAAATTAATTACAAATAACCCTATTTTCCGTCGTCGTGTAGAGGGAGTTGGAACAATTTCTCGCGATCAGGCAATTAACTGGGGCTTGTCAGGTCCAATGTTGCGGGCTTCTGGTGTTAAGTGGGACTTACGCAAGGTAGACCATTATGAATGCTATGACGACTTTGACTGGGATATTCATTGGGAAACTGCAGGAGACTGTTTTGCTCGTTACCTAGTCCGCGTCCGCGAAATGCGCGAGTCGATCAAAATTATTCGTCAAGCACTCAAAGGAATTCCTGGTGGGGCTTATGAAAACCTCGAAGCCAAACGCATGGCAGAAGGACGTAAATCCAAGTGGAATGATTTTGAATACCAGTATGTAGCTAAGAAAGTAGCTCCTACCTTCAAAATCCCAGAAGGAGAGCACTATGTACGCATGGAAAGTGGCAAGGGCGAATTAGGCATCTTTATTGTCGGTAACGACAATGTCTTCCCTTGGCGTTGGAAAATCCGCGCTCCTGACTTCAATAATCTTCAAATACTCCCCGAACTGTTGAAGGGCGTTAAGTTGGCAGATATCATGCCCATTTTGGGAAGCGTAGATATCATTATGGGGTCAGTCGATCGCTAAAATAGACAGATTCAAGCTACATTTATTGGAAGAGGTGGGTTTATCCCGCCTTTTTTATTGCTCGATTAGGACTCTAGCCGGTCATCTCACTCTCGCATTGACATTCATCGCTACCTAAAAATTTGACAATGGCGATCGCCAAGCAGCCAGCTTAACAAAAGTACAAAAAGTTTGAGAATTGAGTAAACTCATATACAAGCCTGCTTATTATTCTCAGATTCAATGCAACCTAGTTCTACTTCACCCCCATCTTTGGCTAAAGCCCTACTTTTAATTGCACCATTTTTTCTTTGGGGAACAGCAATGGTAGCGATGAAGGGAGTAATTCCCTACACCACACCCTTTTTTATGGCGGGAGTCAGACTGATTCCCGCCGGCTTTTTAGTCTTGCTAGTGGCGCTTATTTTAAAACTGCCACAGCCAAAAACTTGGCAGGGTTGGCTTTGGATCTTGGCTTTTGCCCTCGTAGATGGGGCGATGTTTCAAGGATTTTTAGCTCAGGGAATCGTTAAAACAGATGCGGGTTTAGGCTCGGTTATGATTGACTCTCAACCTTTAGCCGTGGCGCTATTGTCAAGGCTACTGTTTAAAGAAGTTATTGGTTTATGGGGTTGGCTGGGCTTGGGAATTGGAATATCGGGTATCAGTCTAATTGGTTTGCCCGATCGCTGGATTTATAGTCTGTTAGCAGGAAATTTTGCAGCAGTCGAGCTAAACTGGCTAGGGTTACTTGATAACGGCGAAT
>JBCBEA010000338.1:0-5098 GCA_038529195.1 Cyanobacteria bacterium J06600_6 | reverse complement strand
ACAACGTTTCACAATCGAGTTCGGGATGGAGTCGAAGTGGTTCCGCCGCGCTAATAGCTCAGTGCCAGGTTCTCTTTTTTTTATAAGAATATTAAGAATATTAAGAATATAACGATAGGGGAGGAGATACTACCACTTTAGGTTGCTGTCTCTTCCCCTATCTCCGTTTTTTCTCTTTCACGAATTTTATATTGCGATAATCACTATAATTTCAGATGCAATCGATATCCTAATAAAAGTGTTTGATGTTCTTGGCATTATTCAATTATGCGTCGATAATTGTTTAGAAGACCAAATGTAAAATTTGCCAATCTTTTTAAGCAATTTTCTGCTTTAATTTTTTAGTTTACCGATTGAAACTATGCAAACTGCCTCTGCTAAAATTCTAGTTGTGGATGACGACCCCGCAATTCGTAATTTAATATTTCGTTTTCTTAGTCAGAAAGATTATCTACTTGAATCGGCTGTGGATGGTCAGAGTGCATTAAAGACTTTTGAGCAATTCAACCCTGATTTGGTAATTTTAGACGTAAACTTACCAGATGCTTTAGGCTACAATCTGTGCGAAGAGATGCAGAGGCATACTGACGTGTTTATTTTAATGCTAACAAGTCGTTCTGACGCTGCAGACAAAAAAGAGGGTTTCTTAAAAGGTGCAGATGACTATTTAACAAAGCCTTTTGATCTTCAAGAGTTAGAATATCGAGTTAAAGCAATCCTAAAAAGGCAGAGAACAGTTTCGACTTCAGAAAAGCAACCACTAGTTTTTAGTAACATGCTGATAGATCCTGTGCGGAGAGAAGTAAAAATTAATGAGCAGCTCATCCTTTTGACCGCTTTAGAATTTGACTTATTACACTTTCTGGCAACTCGACCAGGAAGAGTTTGGCGAAGAGATGAATTGATTCAAAATGTCTGGGATTATGATTATGTTGGCGATCAAAGAGTAGTTGATGTTCACATCGGTCAAATTCGCAAGAAAATTGAAATTGATTCTGCTGAACCATCTTTTATTCAGACGGTAAGGGGAGTTGGCTATAAGTTTGAGGTGGATGCATTGTCAGAGGATACATAGAAAATTAGCGGGACAATGATCATCGGAGATGTTTAGCAGGATTGCCAGAACTTATAAGTTGTGGATGGCATTTTGAATTGCTTTTTTTTGGTCGGCATCGTAACCCCAACGTTGCAGGAAATTTTGATATTCTCCCTTTCCATCCTTTAAAGTGTCTGTTAACTGTTGTAGTTTAGTTTCAACAGCTTGAAGATTTAGTTGCTGAATAAGATTGCTAGTACGGTAGCGAACTTTTTCCGATCCTCTAGCACCTTCTAAATCAGAGTTACGATTATGAACAACAATCATTGCCGAAGACATAGCTAAATTTTTGACGAGAAGCTCACTTGACAACTCCTGTCTTCTTTTCAATCCCTCGATTACTCCTGAAGATGGATTATCAGCCAAGGACATTTCGCTAGTTAAATAAGCAACAAAAAATCCTCTGCCTCCGTTCTGACTTTTTAGTAAAGAGGAAATTTGCTCTTGAATCTGAGCTTCGCTTATTTTATTGGAGTTAATCTGCTTCATCAAAGATTGAGTTTCAGCGATCGCCTCAGAGAAAGATAAAGTAGAATCAGTCATAATTTTTATCAAAACGTGCTGGATACAATAATGCTATTAATTAAGACTCAAGAATCTCGATAAAGCTTGAATCATAGACGGAGGCCACCGTCGAATATTTTGCAGCCAGTCAAGATCCTGGTAACGATTGTCCAAACCTACCGCTGCTACCCAGTTACTTTCAGCTTCTCCCTGCTTACCTTCTACCCATAAAGTTGCAGCCAGTGCAGCACGCATATCAGCGTACATTGGGTATTTCCGAACTAAATTGCGCATATTGCGAATGGCTTCATCATGCTCTCCTAGCTGATATTGAATCAGAGAAGCATTTCCGCGCGCCATAGGAAAAGTAGGGGCAAGATTAGCAGCTTCTTGATAATCTTCTAATGCAGCCTGCCACTTTTGCTGCCCCGCTCTGGCATTTCCTCGATTATTTAAGGCAACGGGATCTTCGGGAGTAAGAGAAAGAACATAGTTATAATCAGAGATCGCTCTTTCCCAGAGTTGTTGCCCTTCATAAGCAATTCCCCGATTCAAATAGGCATCTGGGTATTCTGGCGCAATTTCAATTGAACGATCAAAGTCAGAAATTGCCTCTGCTAACTTATATTGACCAACACGAACGTTTCCACGATTACTCCATACCGCTGGATTTTCAGGAAACTCAGAAATTAAAGTTGTCCAGTATATTTCTGCTTGAGCAAAGTTACCTCTTTGTGCAGCCTTAAAAGCTTTCTTCGCAATTTTTTCTCCTTGGGTTAACTCCTCTTGAATGAGTGCAGAATTATTAATATTAATAGCGTTGGCTGATTCAATCCAGCCGAACGTGTTGATGTAAAGAAAGATAAATAAAATTGATACCCAAAGTTTCATTAGTTTTAGTTTAGTCAAGCTCTCATACTTACGATATCGGAATTTAGCTCTCAATGTGCAAAATGGAAGAAAATACGAGCGTTTTTCTGCCCCTGATACAGCCTTCTCTATCGGTTAAATACAAAGATTCAAATTAAGTTTCGTTGATTAAATCTAAAAAAATAATGACAAATCTTGGAAAATGTGCGATACACGGAAAACAAATATAAGTAAAATGCAGTTAAATTGTAGTTTTATTGACTATGCAAGTACGTTTTTTTAGTAAGTTATCTCTATTTTTAACGATTCTATCTGTACCGCAATTTATTACGTCAGCAAACATTTCGTCTTCTTTGATCTGTTCAAATGTGCTGGCAGCAGAAGTTGGGTCACTAGGAGAAAATGGAGATGATGGAGAGACAGGAATAAAAGGTAAAAATGGTCGTCATAGCGATAACTTAACCGTGTTTGCCGATGGAACATCTATGACGCTCGATTTGGCAGGCGGAGATGGTGCATCTGGAGAACAAGGGATAAAAGGCTATGATTCTTTTTGCGAACAGCAGACAGAACAAGTTGGTAAAAACTTGCGTGGTGCTGACGGTGGGAATGGCGGAGATGGTGGAGATGGCGGAGTTGGCGGCAACGCGGGTTCTTTGACTGTTTACACCACCAATAAGGAACATCTTAAGCAAGTTTATGTAATCGCGGCAGGTGGAGAAGGTGGTGCGCCAGGAACTGCGGGAGAAGGTGGTGCAGGCTGCGAGTGCGATCTCCCTTATTGGAATGAAGAAACCTGTTTTGGGAAACCAGGAAGTGCAGACTATAGCTGTACAACGGAAGAGTTTCAGTGTGCCGATGGTTATCCAGGTAAAAAAGGTAGGGACGGTAGAAAAGGCAGAGACGGCAAAATTGGCAATCTAACTTTAATTAATTTAGATAAATCTCTTTCTCCTGACTTTCCTGAAGTGACTGCTCCAATTAGCGAACTAAAAGGTAGGGGCTTCACTCTATCAAAGAATATTTGGCAAAGTAAAGATAACGCTTCTTCTCTTTTTGCTCCGGGTTCCATTATCGCCGATCGCTATAAGGAATTAGTAGCACGTCACGAACATTCTGTCCTAGTAGTTTGGGATGCTCCCCAGCCAGTCGAAAACTTTGACGACAAAAAAATAACCTTGGGTCTAAAAGGAGAAAATGATGCAAATATCTTTTTACCCGAAGACTTATGGCTAGAAACAAAAACAGTCAAGCGAGATAAACTAACTGAACTATTTGTTTTTAATGCAGTTAGAACTAAAGATGTTGCTGACTTGACTATCGATGGATTGTTTGGTCAAGGCGCAGATCTAGAACTAGATGTCTTTGATGAGGCAGGACAGTCTGATTTGATTGCTACCGAATTTTCGATTAAATACCGCGTTGGCGAAGAATCAGAATCAAAAAACTTTTTTGGGGGCAGCAGTACAATTTACCAAACCAAGTTTGAGGGAAAAATTCCCCCTGAAGCGATCGCTCAAGAAGGAGACTCATTTACTCTTAAACTGGGTGTGTTGCCCATCCCGCCTGAATATCTTCAGCCGGGGCTAGAAGTGGAACTAGAAGTAGCTGCTAAACGTTCTTTAGGAGACAACTCTCAACTAAAAAAAATGTCTAAACGGACAGTAATTGAAGAACCAGGAGCATAACTTCTAAATCTAATTAGATAGTAAGTCAAGAGAGTGAATTGCCACCTCAATTGCGCGTTTAACTGCAGCATCTTTGTCGGCAATTACAATCGACTCTTCTACTGTACGTTGAGCGACAACAGCACAGACGCAAGCAGCTTTAAAACCATATACTCCTGCCATTTTAAATAGCGTTCCTGCTTCCATTTCGTAATTTAAGATCTTGAGCTGACGGTAGTTCGCAGTAATCCCCTGTAGCCAAGACTGAAGATTAGGATTTGCTGAAGACTCGGTTCTTTCCTGTCCTTCATAGAAACTATCTACTGAAGCAGTGATGCCCAAGTGGTGCTCAATACCTAGTTTACGAGCCGTTTCTACTAAAGCCACGGTCAGAAATGGATCCGCTACGGCAGGGTACTCAACAGGGGCAATGTCCAAAGATGCCCCTTGGCGACATAAACTTCCTTGAGATATAACAATGTCACCAACTTTAATTTTTGGCTGAATTGAACCACAAGTACCAACTCTAATAAATTTCTCGATGCCAACCTGGACTAATTCATTGACGACAATACTTAAAGAAGGAGCACCCATGCCACTTGTAGCAACTAACATAGGCTTTCCGCTGGGTAAATTACCTAAATAGCTGTTGAGCCCTCGATATTGGGACAGTAATTTAACGTCTGCTAGATAGGTTTGAGCGATCTGCTGTGACCGTTCAGGCTCTCCCGATAAAACTACCGTGTTGGGAGGATTAGTACCGAGATCTGACTGGCTAAAACCAATATGATATTTCATTTTGACTGGCTATAATTCAAGACGATTAAGTTGAAAACATGTGTCAGGTTAACACTGATGATTGATCGCTAATAACAATTGACTGATACTGAACGATGGTAACTCTTGAAAAATTTTCCACAATTGTCTCTAGCTGTAAAAACAGCGCTGTTGGCAAACACCT
>JBCBEA010000337.1:0-5112 GCA_038529195.1 Cyanobacteria bacterium J06600_6 | reverse complement strand
ACAGCGCTTTTCATATGAGTAGACCCTAAAAATAGAGTTAGCTTAAAAAAGCTTAGAGCTTATAGCCTATGGCTGATGGCTACGATCTAGCTAGTTTAAAACGCAGTTTATTCAACTGAAAACGGCTGTAAAATCTGAACATCTGAAATCTGACTACAAAATAAGGACTGACGTGACAACATATTTCATAATCACCTAACTCAGATCGTTTCTTACATATCCTGCTGATACTCTTCCAGCAGATCGATCAAAGTCACTTGACACTGCATTGGCAGGAGTTTATTCAGGGATAGCTCAGTTTTTCCGCCACCGAGCTTAACGGATATTTCTTGTAAAACATTGGCTACCGCGTCTTCAGACAAAGAATTATCTTCGAGGAGTGGATATATTTTCTCAGCCACAACGGTATGAAGATGAGCATCGCTGAGGTAGAGATGCCACTTCGCCACATCAATGTAGATACTTTCGCCAATTTTAGCTGCGAGTGCTTCGATTTCGGGTGTAGTAGCCATTAGGTTTTAACTGTAGTGTAATCTGCGATCGCCTTAATATAGATAAAGTGAAAAGCTAAAATACCAAACCAAATGCCGTTAACCCAAAGTAGCCAAGACCACTCTGTTGATTTGAGAATATGAACAAACCATAGACCAGAATTGGTCGCAGCATATATGCCAACATGAACGGCAAAGTTAATGAGATCTTCTAGACGGCGAAATTCTGGATCGGTTTTGCGATCGGGTTCACGAGGCCAACGTGGAGGCATAAGCTAAGAACTAAATATAAAGTCAGCATATTTGATAACACTTAACATTGTATCTGTTTAGCTGCTTTTTCCGTCAGCAAAATAATCCCCAGACTTCCCACCTGTTTTACTCAATAGACGAATGTCGGAGATTTGCATCGATTTTTCCAAAGCTTTTGCCATATCGTAGAGAGTCAAGGCTGCAACGGATACGGCTGTTAAAGCCTCCATTTCTACTCCTGTTTCAGCTTTGATGGCGACGGTAGATTGAATTTGATATCCAGGTAGCTGATAGTCTGGGGTTATTTCCACCTCGATCTTATGAATTGGTAGGGGATGACACATCGGAATTAAATTTGCCGTTTGCTTAGCAGCCATAATTCCCGCTATTTTTGCTGTACCTAGGACATCTCCTTTCGGCGCATTTCCCGCTTCAATAGTTTCTAGGGCTACGGTAGACATGATTACTTTGCCGATGGCAATCGCCTGACGACGAGTTACTTTTTTACCTGAAACGTCTACCATCTGCGCTTCTCCACGTTCGTTAAGATGAGAGAGAGAATCAAATTGTTTTTTTTCTTGCATTGCTTTACCTTCTTCTGCTAGTATTAAAAACTGTTGGGCAGCGCGAGTAAAGCCGCGTTAACTCAAGTCGGGCGGGTAGCTCAGTTGGATAGAGCATTTGGCTACGAACCAAAAGGTCGGGGGTTCGAATCCCTCCTCGCTCATAGCATAGCGATTGCAAAATCTAGTTTCTAAGACTGGTATTTTTACTGGTTGTTTAGAGATATGATAGCGATCGCTTTTGTTTTCTTAGTACAGATAAGGCGATCGCCAGGTAAATCGTCAAAACAATGAGTTTTTAAAGATACTTTTGTTCGGTATCGGGGCTTTCCATCCGAGGCAAACCCATACTATAGTTGCGAACTCTCGCACCGAGGTTGTAGCTGATCTCACCTTTCAGCAAGAGTGAACGGATAAAATGCTCTAAATCGGAACCAATTAGACGTAGATTATAGTCATTTAAGTCTTCACCGTTGTTTGCTTCAACCAGATCATCAAATTTACGATAGACCTTTTGTAGAGTATCTTCACCCCAAATAAACTCATTATCGGGGTCAATATCAAGGGTTAAAACATTATCACTGGGAACTAGTTCATTACCCTTAACTTCGGCACTGTAGATGCGAATATGGCGGGTGGTAGATTTTACAAGCATGCTGAAATATCTGAAAAATTATTTATATGAGTGCATTTGGTAGTCATAAAGGTAACTAACTTCCTTTTGCCTACCAAATATATATCGTAGTTACTTGTAAGCCTTAATGCACTCTTCCACTAAAGGCGTTACCGCATCAACATCTTTCCAACCCTGGATTTCTGTAACTTTTTTCTCTAAGTTTTTGTAAGTTCTAAAGAATTCAGCAATTTCTTCTAAACGGTGAGGAGAAACATCTTTCAAGGACTTAACTTCGTTATAGCGAGGATCTTCTGCTGGAACACAAAGAATTTTTTCGTCGCGATCGCCACCGTCAATCATTAACAACATGCCAATTGGTCGTGCAGCAATTACACAGCCAGGAAAAGTAGGCTCGTCCATCATTACCATCCCGTCTAGAGGATCTCCATCATCAGCAAGAGTGTTGGGTACAAAACCATAGTCAAAAGGATATTTAACTGAGGCAAACAAAACACGATCTAGGGCAAAAGAGTTCATGTCTTTATCAAATTCGTATTTATTTTTGCTTCCGCCAGGGATTTCAATTAAAACATTGAGTACGCCAGCTTCTGGTTGAGCAGGAATGAGAGATAAGTCCATAAAATTCTCCTAATGTTATATTTTCTTGTTGATAATAATGATTTAATTTCAGAAGCATAGATCTTCTGAGATAGGGAGTACTTAAACCAAGTTGCTTAAAACCCAATCAAACCGTCATGAAGATTCTACCTGATTAGCCCGCTAATTCTAAATTCAATTTTCGCCTCGACTCTCTGACTATCTAAAGATGTCTTTTTTGGCGAACACATTTTGCTAAAGTAACTTAATAAGATTAGCCACTTTTGCGAATAACCTAAACATGGTCAACCTTGGTTCACCTTCCCTGGCAATTGATACTAACCCCAAAGATAGTTTCTCAATTACGATCGCGCCTTTATCCATAGCAGAAGTTTATGGTTTAGCTGATGATACTAGGAACGGTGCGGTGGTGATAATGAGTGGGACGGTGCGTAACCAAACTGAGGGGAAAGCCGTAGAATATCTAGAATATCAGGCTTATCAACCAATGGCGATCGCCGTTTTTAATTCTATTGCTGCGGAAATCCGCACATCATGGCAAGATGCCAATCGGATTGTGATTCATCATCGAGTCGGGAAGCTCAAAATTGGCGAGATTAGCGTCATTGTCGCCGTAGGTTGTCCCCACCGAGGAGAGGCTTTTGCTGCCTGTAAATATGCGATCGATACTCTCAAACACAACGCACCTATCTGGAAAAAAGAATTCTTTTTAGAAGACGATGGCTCTTCTTCTAGCACCTGGGTATCCATCGGCGCTTGTGAACAAAACGATAGTGAATATTGCTAATACCAACAGCAGACGCGTGAACTATGGGCTAACTTTTTTTGGTGTTGCTGATTTGAAGTATTCTGCAGGGGGACAACGTGAAACAGACAAAGGCGCTTAGTTCTTCCCATGTAGTAATCTGCTCGTAGCTATTAGCTTTTTGATTAATTCACTTAATCGTGAGGAACTTAGAAATTCAGACCTTGATTCAGCAACGCCCTTTTTGTACTTAGAAGGCGATCGCTTTTCTTGCTGTTCTAGTAATGCGATCATCTGACAGCATTTAGAATAAAGATGCATTTTAAACACGAGAGGTATCAAATTGTGAATGGCAAACAAAGGTTGATTGCAGAAATAGAGCTAGCACCCGATTTTCTACTCAAAGAAAGATTGGATTTTTTGCGTTCACCCAAGAACAAAACCAAATATCAACATTAAGATTAGCTGCCCGATCAAACCAGTAACATTTACCATTCTGACAGGAAATTTGCTGCTTAGTATGACTCGTTTTAATTGCCAAACGAGCGATCGCTTTCCAGAGTCAAGAAATCTTGAGTCAGATGAACAGGACTAAATGTTACCAAGACAACTTCGACTATATTGATATTTTCAGGCTATATTCATTTTATTTGAGCAAAATAGTAAAACTAATTCAAGCAAACTTCAGGTTTTTGACTCATGAGAGTTCTAAAATTTCCGTCATTTCAAATCAGAGAGATATTGCTCCATCAGTTAGGAAAAAAACTGCTCTGGAACTTGGAAAAGTTTATTAGTCGCTATTCTCTCGTTGCCAATACGCCTTTTTTAGACCCAGAACAATTTAGCTGGAAACTAGTTTTAGAAGAAAATTGGCAGGTGATTAGGCAAGATCTAGATCAGCTTTTACAATATGCCGATGAACTGCCTCGTTTTCAAGATATTTCTCCCGATCAGGCTAAAAACATTAGTAAAGATGACCTCTGGAAAACCTTTTTTCTTTATGGCTATGGCGTAAAACTCCAGCAAAATTGCAGCTTTTGTCCCGAAACAACGCGAATTATCGAGCAAATTCCTGGATTAAAAACTGCTTTCTTTTCAATTATCCTGCCAGGTAAACACATTCCCGAACATCGAGGAGCATATAAGGGAGTGCTGCGCTGCCACTTACCGGTGAAGGTGCCTCAGGATTATCAACAGTGCGGTATTCGGGTAGACAAAGAAATTTGTCATTGGGAAACAGGAAAGATTATAGTCTTTGATGATTCCTATCCTCATGAAGCTTGGAATAAAACTGAGGAAATAAGAGTGGTACTATTTCTTGATATTGTACGTCCGATGAGCTTTCCCGCATCACTAATCAATCAGCTATTAATCAGTGCAATTCGCTGGTCGCCTTATATTCGGGATGCGAAGAAAAACCAAGAACAGTGGAACCGACGGTTTGCTCATCGATTAAAGCGATCGCCCGATTCCAGAGTCAATAGCTGAAGCCAGACTAGTAGTGAACGACCCTTAAATTACAATCTACAGACTGATGGTTGCCTTCGCTACCCCCAGACATAGAGGTGTGGGTAATTGACTCATACTTTACTGTTTTTCCTGTCTTGTCTATATACGCATAACCTAGAGGAGACTGGTCGTAGGCAGGGCAATCCCATTTTGATTCTAGGCTGTCAATATCCATGTGGGTCACTTTCGCCAGACCATCCTCAAACTGAACAAACTTTTCGGGATAAAAACCCAGTCAGTCCCATGAATATAGTGATTATTTGGTTTGCTGCTATAGCTGGCAGCAACTAATTCTGCATCTAGGTAAAATGCAACCTC
>JBCBEA010000336.1:0-5126 GCA_038529195.1 Cyanobacteria bacterium J06600_6 | reverse complement strand
TTTTAAGGATAGTTTGTGACCCTTCTCTTTTCACTGAGCATTTTTACTCATTACATTGTTGGGGTGCACTCCTGCTCTTCTTTTTCTTTAATCAGACTAATCAGCGCATAGTCGCCGTTAAAGATTGCATCTAATACCGATTCAAAATACCAGTTTCCTGGAGTTTTGAAAAATGGATGTTCTAATCTAATTTGGGGTTCGGTTAGTTCCCAGAGTTGCCAATAAATTATGCCTTCTTCATTATTAAAGTCAAAGGTATTACTAAACCACTCTTTTGCCTGCTCGTCTAAATATTCTTGCCAAGGAAAACTATCCACAGGATCTTGGTAATTGATGTCTGCTTGTTTTTGCTCTAATAGGATATCTTGAGTCCTGGTATTTTTGACTTCCTTTAGCTTATTAAACAAAATTTGTAAGCAATCAAATCTGGTTAAATCATTAATTTTAAATTCAATATAAGAATATTCGCCTTTCATCCTGAATAATATCGATAGCCTTTAGATAAACGTTAATCATAGCAATTTGCAATAACTTGCTTTTTACCCTTTGGCTTTACTTTTTCCTCATCTCAGAAGATTAATTAGCCCACAGCATCAGCTGTTAATAGTGTGTTCCAGATTTGCGATGATGCACTGCTGTCACACCATCAGGCTGTAAAACATTACCCTGCTCGGCAACGGCATATAGTAGCCAATGATCGCCACACTCCATACGGTTAGACACCTGGCATTCAACATAGGCTAAAGCATCGGTCAAAATCGGACAGCCGTTAGTTGCTTCTTCTGTAGCAACTGCTTCAAAACGATCTTCTCCAGGAGCAAATGGCTTGAGGAAGTGCTTCATTAACGGAATATGCTTACCTTCAGGGAGAACATTTAAAACGAAGCTATTGCCTTTAAATAATAATGATTCGATCGCCCTGTCTTTGGCAACGGCAACGGTCAAACCAGGGGGATTAAAGGTAGCCTGAGATACCCAAGAAGCCAACATTGCTCCAGACACCTCTTCTTTCTTCGTCGTCACAATACACATCGAGCCAACTAGTCTACCTACGGCTTTAGCTGTGCGATCAACATCGGTATCGATACCCTGAGCCTGTCTGACCTTTTTGCGATCGCGCTTAGCTTTTTTGAGTGCCTGGGCAAAGTCCGTTCCCGCTTCCTCACAGGTTTTCAGAACCGCATCGGTAGGAGTAAACTTAACTCTGATTGGCTCAAAACCAAATTTATACCCTGCATTGCGAAACTTGTTTTCTAATAAATCTACCGCTTCGCCACTCCAGCCAAAAGAACCAAATGCTCCTGCTAACTGGGTTTTTTCCGCATTAGCCAGAACAATTCCCAACGCCGACTGAATCTGAGTTGGAGCGTGTCCCCCAAGAGTGGGCGAACCCATAATAAAGCCTGCGGATTTACCAATTGCTGTTTTAATTTCTTCTGGTTTAGCTGATTCCGCGTTGATTGACTCAACTGCTACCCCCGCCTTAGTTATCCCTCTAGCGATCGCCTGGGCAATAGTTGCAGTGTTACCGTAGGCAGAAGCATAAATCAAAGCGACGGTAGATTCACGCTTGTTTTGCTGTTGCGCCCAGGTGCGATAGTCAGCAGTTAACTCTACAAGACTGTATCTTACCAAAGGACCGTGAGCGGTAGCGTAGACACGGGCAGGCTTGCTGGCTAATTTGTCTAAACTTGCCATGATCTGACGAGCGTGGGGTGCCATCAGACAGTCGAAATAATAGCGACGATCTTCTAAATCTACCGTCCAACCCTCATCAAAAACGCGATCGCCACAAACATGACAGCCAAATATTTTATCGGTGTATAAAACTCCGGTTTTTAAATCATAGGTACAGAGATGATCGGGATAGCGAGGATTAGGAGTCGGCAAAAACTCTAGGGTATGCCCCTTCCCTAAGTCGAGAGTCTCTTCTCCCTTAACAATCTGCAGATCTAGCTTTGTGTCAGGCAAGATTTTGTTGAGGGCGATTGCGCCTGGATTAGAGCAAACTATTTTTACCTGGGGGGCGATTTCAATTAAAGCCTGAAGAGTGCGGGCGCGATTGGGATTAACATGACCGAGAATTACATAGTCTATTTCCTTAGGGTTAATACGCTCTTGGAGAGCCTGAAGAAATATAGTCGTAAAAGATTCCCCTGGTGGATCTAATAGGGCTATCTGCTCCCCTTCAATAAGGTATGAATTGGCAGTAGTTCCTTTCTGCAGAGCATATTCAATCTCAAACTTGAGACGATCCCAGGTGCGCGATCGCAAAACGCGAGTATCAGCAGCGACTGGAAATACCTGAACATCCTTGACTTTATTAGCAGGAGACATGAATTTTAAAGTTTTTTAACTATGCTTAACTTTAGTTTACCAAGTTAAGCCAGTTTATTTTTCTGCCCTGTCAATATTTTCCAAGGTGTCAGGTAAAGTCAATAAATTTAATCGTCCAACCTTAGGCTTACTTGAGAATAATACATTTGGTTCTGGGACGTAGGATCAGACCCTCTGCTTCAAACTGAATTAACGTTTTAGTTACCGTAATTCTTGTTGTGCTGATAGCATCCGCTAATTCCTGGTGACTGAGCTTAAAGTCAATCATCCTACCGTCTTCAGTTCCTCGACCAAATTTTTCCGCCAGCCAGGTTAACAATAGCCACAAACGTTTAGCAATTCTATTACTACGCACGATATATGACAGCTGTTGAGTCTGCTGGGCATGGTACAGGAGATTTTTGGATAAGGCATCCCAGCAGTCTCGATGAATAGAGACTGCCTCTACTTCCCCCAGGCATTTTAAAGTGTAAGGAGAGATCCGCGACAGAGATTCTCCGACCAAATCCTCGGTTCCCCAAAAACCCAGCGTAATCAGCGAACCCTCTTCACTAACGGTGTAGCTTTTAACCACACCTTTAACAATCAGCCAGAGATGATCTGTTCGGTGTGGCAGCTCATCTCCTGGTTTAAACAGAAGAACATCAGTTTCTTTAGCCAGTGTAAATGTAGACATCAGATTAGGGATTATTACAGTTCGTGTATTGTTAACTAGGCAACAGGTCTTAATTTTTATGCGTTTCTTTACAAAAATTCATTAACCTGGCGAGAGCCTAGAATAGTATGTTAGCGAACAACAGAGTGAACTATGAGAGATGGGCAAGATTCTAAATAACTGCTGTTCTATGGTGTCTGTGAGGTTTTAAGCATATATTACCAGGCTAGAATTTGACTGCGGTCAAGAGACAAAGAGCAAAACTGTGTGTTTTACTGTGATGAATTATTTTGAAACAGACTAATGACACGCAGAAGTTGGATCGCGATCGCTTTGGCATATGTTGTCGGTTTGTGGTTAACGAATTGGATTGGCTATCATCTTAACGATTGGAATCATGAGTATTTGTGGCTACTGTTACTGATACTGTTTGGCTTAGTAATATCTACGGTAAGATTTCTACGGCATAAGTTGCGTAACGCAATTGCCATAGTTTTAGTCACTGTAATTGCTGTGGTGTATCTTCAGCTGCGAACTCCCCAGCCCTTGTACAACGATGTTGGCTATCAAGTTAGTCAAGGCGATCGCCAGCTAGTGACATTGACGGGAAAAGTCCTAACTGAACCGAGACTCAGCGATCGCCAGACTCTTAAATTTGTGTTGCAAACAAGGTTTAAAGTTAATGAGAATAATCAGGAAAAGGTTTCAGGCAAGCTTTATAGTAGTTTGCCTCTGCTGCAAGGAACAGGAATATATCCAGGGCAGGAGCTAAGTTTAACAGGCTATCTTTACTTACCTCAATCGATTAAAAATGATTATGGGTTTGATTTTCAGCAATATTTAGCTCGTCAGGGAATTTTTGCAGGGATGCAGGGAGTGGAAGCCAGTTTTGAGCCAAGGATACAAAACTGGAGTTGGAGCCGACTACGCCAGAGGATTGTGCGCGTACATCTTCAAGGTTTGGGTAGTCCGAAGGGACAGCTCGTCAGCTCTATGGTTTTGGGGCGTAAGGCAGTCGATTTGCCTCCAGATATTCGCGATCGCTTTATCGTTTCAGGATTAGCTCACGTGCTAGCAGCATCGGGTTTTCACGTTTCTTTATTACTGGGTATTGTCCTCCAGCTTACGGCTCGTATAGGTGCTAAGTCTCGATTGGGAATTGGGCTAGCTACTCTCAGCATCTATCTCGGTTTGACGGGAATACAGGCGTCCGTGTTGCGAGCTTGTCTTATGGGCGGGGCAACATTACTCGCCTTGACGATGGAAACCAAGGTAAAACCTCTCGGCTCTCTTTTACTAGCTGCGGTGCTAATTCTGCTGTTCGATCCTTTGTTAATCGACGATTTAGGATTTAAACTCAGCTTTTTGGCAACTTTTGGTTTGATTGTGACCCTGCCTCCACTACAAAGCAAATTAGACTGGCTACCGCCGACGATTGCGACACTCTCAGCTATTCCTCTGGCTGCAACTATTTGGGTCTTGCCGTTACTCTGCTATGAATTTAATACGGTGGCTACTTACAGTCTGGCAGCCAATATGATCTGCACTCCTTTAATTATCCTGGTGAGTCTGGGAGGTATGATTAGTGCGATCGCCGGACTGATTTTACCCGCATTCGGCAGTGCGATCGCATCGCTATTGTTCTATCCTGTTAGTCTACTGATGGCGATTACACAATTTTGCTCGACTTTACCTGGCAATAATTGGTCTGTAGGGCAGATTCCTGTAGGGATTTTATTAACTATTTATGGTCTATTAATTTTAATTTGGCAGAGACGTTGGTGGCAGAAGCGTTGGTGGCTGGGATTAGTACTGCCAATGATTTTAATCATCTCAATCACGCTATATAACTCGACCCTGGTTCAGGTTTCAGTCTTGGCAACTCGCAACCTACCAATTGTTGTAATTCGCGACCGCGGACAGGTCGTTTTGATCAATAGTGGAAGCGATCGCCAAGCTAAATATACTGTTTTACCTTTTCTGGCACAGCAAGGAATTAACCAGATTGACTACGGTATTGCGATCAACAGTGGCTTTCAGGCTTCAACCGCCTGGAAAATGATAAATTCTCGCGCCAGAATCAGTTCGATTTACAAAACTATGGTGGACGGCAGTTTATCTAATCTCCCAACAG
>JBCBEA010000335.1:0-5127 GCA_038529195.1 Cyanobacteria bacterium J06600_6 | reverse complement strand
TGATCCTTTCTATTATGGGTTTCGTATTAGGAATAGCCTTGAGTAGATTTGGCATTTGGCTATTATCACAAACAGTTACCGAAGATTACCATTATCAATTGAGTGGGGGAATCTTTTTGGTAGAGGAGTGGTATGAACAATTTTGAATTCTCCCCGATCTAGCTGGGGGACAAAGCCTTGCGGAATTAGAGGAATTAAAGCTATTCCCGCAATAAAGCTAGCGATCGCAATAACTATCACCTGTTGACGATGATTTAATGACCACTGCAACAAGTTTCGATAGCTTTTGGTAATTTTGCTGTGGTGCGTTTTTTTTACCTTAATATCTTCCCTAGATAGCCAATACACAGCTAATACGGGAACTAAAGTGCGTGCTGCAAGCAGGGAAGTTAAAACGGCTGCGGAAATAGTGATGCCAAAAGGACGAAAAAACTGTCCCAATGTCCCACCCATTAAGCCAATGGGTAAAAATACCGCGACGATAGTTAGGGTAGAAATAGAAGCAGTTAAACCAATCTCGCGGGTAGCAGAAAATGCCGCCTCTTTCGGACTTTCTCCCTCTTCTATATGGCGCAGGATGTTCTCTACTTCGACGATCGCATCATCAACAATAATTCCAATAGCCAACGCCAACGCCAGCAGAGTTAAGGTTTCAAAATTAAACCCCGCCACCGCCATAACGATAAAAGTTCCCAGCAAAGATACGGGAATGGCGATCGCCGTAATTAGAGTTGCTTTAAAATTACGCAGGAAGGGGAATATAACTAAAATTGCTAGCGCTACCGCACCTAACAAGGTTTCAATCGTCGATTTTGTCGCCTCGCGGATATAGCCTGCGGGGGTTTCTGCCAAGATAATTTCCGTATCGGTTATACGTGACTTTAATTTTGCTACCTCTTGTTCTACCTGTCTAACAACTTCCAAAGTGTTAGCGTCGGCTTGTTTGATTACCTGAAAAGCGATCGCTTTTTCGCCGTTGAAATGAATCAGAGTATTGCTATTGGCGGTGGGAATGTCCTCGTTTTGCTCGTCTAAACTGCCTAAAATATCGATTCGTTGTACCCCTGATAACTGTTCTAGTCGGGGAATGATATCCGTACTGGCGATCGCTTCTAGTTCTGGCAAATTTCCCTGTTTGTTTCTCAAGACATAGCTGATGGCGCTAGTTTCATTGAGATTAAAAGGAATAACTTCTATCTCTACAGCTGAAGGTAAAGACAGTTGCTCTATTTTTTCTTCGATATCAGCCGTAGCGTCTTGAATATCAATATCCGTATCCAACAGCAGACTAATTACTGTTTGTCCCGAATAGGTAGAAGAAAATAATTGTGCTAAACCCGACGTATCCGCTAATGTCTCTTCTAAAGGATTGGTAATCTCAGCTTCTGTAGCTAATATAGAGCTGACTTCTCCCTGAGCGCGAATTATGACGATAGGGAAGTTTACCGCAGGAAACAAAGAGTATTTCAACGAACTAAAGGCAAATAAACCCGCAATGGCGATCGCCAGCCAGAAACAAAGAGTTATACGAGAATATTCAATTGCTAGCCGAGAGAGATTGAACCGCTTGTTTGGCATTTGCAAAATTAAACCTAAAGCTCAACCGTTATTTTGGCAGAAAGGCGATCGCATGGACAACTTAATGATAGATAAAATTAGAATTCGCCTAAATAATAAAAAAAAAGACTATCAGCCAAGCAATTAAGCCAAAACCAACAGTCTTTAGTTTTTCAAAATATTCTATTTATTGATAAAAAGATTGCGTTGCTAAGCATCAAACCTTTACAGGCATTACATAATACCTAGCTGACCTAAGATTCCCTGTCCAGTCATGACTTCTACTACCATAGCCGTGACGAATCTGATCATCGCCAGACGACCATTCCATAACTCAGAAAATCGATTAAATCCCATTTTGGGCTGTGGTTGTGGCGCTTGCATATTTTTGCCTCCTAAAACATATTTATTAGTTAATTACCATCAATGTAACGAAATATTATGGTCAGATAATCTATCTCAAGTCATAATCGTTAAAACTAGAAAAAACTACAAATTATCTCTTTTAACTCAGTTATTTATCGAGCACAATTGTTAACAATATGAGCTTTTTTTCTTGTTTCCAAAAAGTTAGTATAAAAG
Source organism: Cyanobacteria bacterium J06600_6 (assembly GCA_038529195.1). GTDB lineage: Bacteria > Cyanobacteriota > Cyanobacteriia > Cyanobacteriales > Xenococcaceae > Waterburya. Next base: position 2,988 of record JBCBEA010000335.1, on the reverse strand, counting down.
CAGAACGCCTGGCATTATTATTAGCTTTACTTCTCGTTTCTTGCAGCAGTCAGTCCCCGCGAAATGGTTCTAGTCTCTCAGGAGTAGAGGTTAAATTTTTGGTTGGCAGCGATCTGGCTCAGTTTTGTCAGCAGGCATCAGCAAGGCTCAATCAAACTAAACCTAAAACTAAAAGTGGTCAAAGCTTTTATCTAAGCTGCGAAGCAAAAGGCAGTGGTGATGTAGTTAACGAAGTACTTAATTTAGCCCAGCAGCTACAGGCAGGCAACGTCAAAGCTGAAGCGCCAGAATTTCCAACTTTGATGGCAGTAGATGGAGAAATATATCAGAGCCAGTTTATCTATCAAATGGATAAACTTTTCCCTGGACAGAATTATATTCCCGCTCTGACCGACTCACCTTTGATTGCCTATAGTCCGATGGTGTTTATGACCACTGAGCAGTTAGCCCCAGGATTAGAACAAAGCGAGAATTTATATACCACCCTAGCTACTAAAACCAATCATCAGGAGCTAGATAAAAATGCTCCTGGTATACCTATAACTTATGTCCATACTGCTCCTACGCGCTCTAATTCAGGCTTACAAACTCTGGTAGCTCAGTTTGCATCAGTTGCCAATAAGCAGCCAGAAGATTTGACTTTAGAAGATGTCAAACAATACCAGGAGCAGGTCAAGCAAATTCAAAGTAAAATCGTACGCTACGGTAAATCTACAGGCAACCTAGCTAGCTCAATGACGCAAAATGGAGTGTTCTGGGCTTCTGTCGGTTCTGTATATGAATCCCTGGTGATTGATGCCAACACCAAAAATCCCAACAATGGTACTAAGTATGAGGCTGTATATCCTCAGGCGACTTTTACTTCCAATATGCGAGCGATACTACCCAATGCACCTTGGATTAACAGTACTGAGAGAGAAGCAGCGAATCAAATAATTGAATATTTACGTCAGCCAAACACTCAAAAGATTGCAGCAGACTTAGGTTTACGCCCGGGTGTACCTGGTGTAGCTTTAGGCAGTAAATTTTCACCTACATTTGGAGTTAAGCCCCAGATTAAATACGATTCCTATCGTCCGCCCCAGCCTGAAGTAGTCGAAGCAATGCTTAATAGCTGGCAAACTTATGCTAAAAAGCCTTCCCAGGTAGCGGTGGTAATTGATACCTCTGGCTCGATGAGAGGCACTAAGATAGCAGCAATTAAAAACACTCTGCTGAACTATGTACAAAATCTGGGAGAGCAGGAACAAATCGCTTTGATTAGCTTTAATTCCGAGATTGGCTCCCCTGTGATTATTGATGGCAGTCAGACAGGGAAAGACAAAGGTATTGCCTATATCAGCAAGTTACAGGCTGGGGGTGGTACAAGGCTATATGACAGCAGTTTGTATGCTCGCGATTGGTTAGTAAATAATCCTCGCCCCAACGCTATTAATGCGGTGTTGATTCTGACCGATGGCGAAGATTCTGGTTCGAAGATTGATATCAATCAGCTATCGAGCAAGCTTAAAGACAGTAATTTTGAATCGGCAGAAAACATTGCTTTTTTCACCGTCGGTTATGGTAAAGATGGCGAATTCAATGCGGGGGTGCTAAAACAAATCGCCCAGCTCAACGGTGGCTACTATCGCAAAGGTGATCCACAAACTATTTCTAATCTAATGGCAGATTTACAGGTGGAGTTTTAATTTGTACAAAAGATATTCTGTTTAGTTCTAATTTGCTGGTCTTAGCTATCGGCTATCAGCTATCAGCTATTTAATCTGTACAGTTGCTCTATCGATCTCTTTGAGATTTACAGACATTAAATTTTGTATGGTTAATAATTTAAGAACATGAAACTAGCCAATCCTCTCCACTTTCCCCTCGCCGTTCTAGCAGGTGGAATCATCTTAGTTGCTGGGACACGCCTAATCCAATTGCCAGGCTATATTGCCCTGCCAGGAGCAGCAGCGATCGCCACGGGACTAGCTATCCCTCTTAAACATAAAGCCAGCCAGAAAATAAATATCGATAATCCCGCCCTCGCCAGAGAGATAAAATCAGTCAAACAGCAGTCTCAGCTACTGGTGACTAAAGCTACGGAATTGCGGGCGGAGGCACAGCAAATGTTGACTTCAGCCAACCAGCTAGAGCTATTGGCAGCGATCGAATATGCAGGCGATCGCATCTTAGAATTACCGAGCAAAGTTAATCACCTGGTGCAAAAGCTTCAAGGTGCGGATTCTTTGTTATCCCCTGAAGAATTATCGGCACAGCTTACCGAAGCAAGGCAAAAAGCCCAGCAGAGTTCGGGAGTGGCAAAACAACAGCTTGAGCAGTTGGCTCGTAGTTTAGAAAACAATCTGCAATTAGCCCAACAGGGACAGGATGCCAGACAGGCGCAGGTAGTTTCTTTGGCAACCTTGGTCACAGAGTCTGCAGGGGTCTTACAGCAGTTTCAAAACCGTTTGCGAACTTCTAATTTAAATGATTCTGCCGAAATTATGGAGCTGAAAACAATTACTGATGAATTAAAAGGGATGCAGGATAATGTCGATTTATTGATTTCCTAAGCTACTTAGTGCTACCAAATCATACGCATATTTATAGTTGTATTAAGCGATTAATATTTATTCGGCTAAAAATATAATTATTATGAATGTAAACTATGTCTAATTTTCCTCATTACCCTCCTCACATTGTTCATAAAAAAAGTACATTCCATAGAAATTTATCAGTTAGGATTAAGCTAATTATTTTCTTGTCGGCTGCTGCGGGAATAGCTTATATGTTTATGCTTTATTTCAAGAATGAGGCTCAATGCGAACGTTTAGAACCCAAACATGTAGTTTGCCAACAATATCGAACTTCCTTTGATTACGCAAAATCAATCTTTTGGAAAAGTTATGCCGAGGAATCTAAAATAGACTATCGGCTGATGGGAACAAAAAGAAGCGGAAATAAGCTTTACTTAGAAACCGATCAACAGCCAATATTATATCTATA
>JBCBEA010000334.1:0-5129 GCA_038529195.1 Cyanobacteria bacterium J06600_6 | reverse complement strand
GACTGGGCAATATATTATCTGATAATATATTGCCCAGTCTTCGATCCTCAACTTCTGTATTGATATATTAGCCCTGCTTATGATATAGATCATTGCATGCATGCGTTAGGTTTTTGTTTCTCGTAAGCTCCAGAAGCATTGATATATATAGCTTGTAGCTCACAACTTGCATAAGACTTGCATTGTTCACACTAATTTTCCATATCGACTTGGCGATCCCCGCTTCATTTTTTGACTTATTGATACAGAATTCTTATATGATACGAATTTCTTATTTATCGATATGTTACTCAAAATCGATAAAGGTCTTTTGATATAGATGCTTGTTCCTCCTATTTTCTGAAACTAATGTATATCAATACTTACAGCCTGTACTTGCAATCGTGTTTCAAATCTAGTTATCATCTTGAGAACCACTGTGTATATCGATACATAAGAATATTTAATTCTATATCGTTGATTTCAGAGTTGATATATGTTATTATATTGATATAGATAAACAAAAGAACCTGTGGGGGCGACAAAGGGTGCTTAAGCTCTTATCATACATGCATTAGAGCTATCTAATCTGTTTGAAGATTAGATGTTTTAAAAGGGTTAATTGAGCAAATATCGCGATCGCGATACCTAGAAACCTTATTGTTTCGTTGACTAAATCACAAAGCTCATTCCTATCTTTCAGAAGGTCTGAGGGCTAAACTCCATATATAGTAATCCATACAAGCTATTTGTCGCTCCCACAGTAAAAGAACTCACTTCATCACTCTAAAGGTTCTCAATCATGAGCTACACATCTTTTATCCACGTATTCAATCTCTTCGCTAATTGCTACGTTTATGTCTGTATCAGCTATATTTCGGTCTTATTTGTCATTCACCTTTATTACTCCTTATTTACTGACAATAACGAGTATAACCTAGCTGTTGAAGTTGATTTCTACAAACAAGTTAAAGAGCTTCTTAATCCTCCTACAGGGCCAGTCCTAGAAACTGACTTTAAATCAATGACGCTTCGACAACTCCGCACCCATATCAAAGAAAATCAGCTACATCAACAAATCCGCGAGTCCGTTGGAAAAACTGTTTCAAATGCCTGTAAAAAAGAACTTATCGAGGCTTTAACTTAATCTACGAAGCGATAAGCTGCGCTTGCCTTCGGTACACAATTAATGCGATCGCTTTCTATTCCAATCCTTTTAAATAGTGTTTTTATGATGTTGATATAATGCTATAATTGCACTGTATAAACACTATTTAGACTCAACTTTAAACTCGTGACACAAGATATTTTTCCTGATAATTCTAAAGTCATCAATCTTTCACCTCAAGACAAATCTGATTCGGCGCAAGATAACCCTGCTAGCCCTAAAAGAATGACTATTTCTTTTCCTGGCGAACTCAATCAACATCTTGTTTGGTTGGCTCAACAACAGGGTATTTCTCAAGCTGAAGCTGTTCGTAAAGCTGTTGCTCTCGAATCTTATTTACGCCAAGCTCTTCAAAAACCTGGTGCTAAATTACTCATTGAAGATGAATCTTCCCTACGCGAAATTATTATTCGCTAATCCCCCATCATCATTAATGATTCATTAGACGTTTATACGTACTCGCTAGTACCGCTCCTTCTAGCTGTTGGGTTTTGCCCTTCATTTTCTGTTGTCTTATGTTTCCGTTTCGGAGAAGAAAAACCAAACTTTCCAACCAAAATCTTCCTAATCTGCCAGATTACCCACCTCCACAACAAAAAATTCTCTCTTCAGATGAATTAAAACGCATACAACAAAAAATTATTATTGAACAACAAAAATCTCTTTTCAAATTAGCTCAAAGAACTGTTTCAGCTTACTTCATTGTCTTTTTTCTACTTTCTTCTATGTTGTTGGTTTGTAACTTCCAGGAAATTGATTCAACTGACGTAAAGTGGTTGATTACAAGATATTTGGAAATGTCCTCTCCTCTTGTTACTGCCGTTGTTTTTTACTATTTTGGCAACAGCAAACAATAGTATCTCTATCAATATCACGACAATTATCTATATCGTTTTGTTGACTTTTAATCATCTATACCGCAATATTAAAGTATTGATATTGATATGTTTCTTGTTCAAGTTTTTCTATGATGTTCGATACCTCTTCTCCACAATTTCAAGATGCTATCAAATGCGCCAGAACTCAATGGCTCAAAAAACTTTTAGTCGAATTTCTCCCTCAGCTAATTCCTCTCAACAATAGCGATCGCGATTTGGAGAAAGCTAAACTGTTTGATGCTTTTTTTAAAGATAAGTTAATCGAGCGCGGTTTAAGTGAACCCGCACAACAAAAAAATCGTATTACCGATATCAGAAATGCTATTAAAGTTTTTGACCCCCATCACCCTACCTTAGATGTTGTCGGTTTATCTTCCTCTGAATGGATCGCTATTAATTCTCAGGCTGCTTCTAGTACTCATAACCGTTCTACCCAATTCTTGGACAACCCCAATGCGATCGCCCAAACTGCTTTAGATTTGCTCGGAAGCGATACTTGGTCTGATATTGCTGCTGGTCTAGCTGTTGTCACTGGTCGCAGAGTTAGCGAGGTTCTTCAAACTGCTTCTTTTCAATTTGTTTCTAATTTTTCTCTCCTATTTGTTGGTGCTGCTAAACGTCGTAAAGAATCTGTTCCATTAGAATTCGAGATTCCTACTCTGGTTGAAGCTTCTTTGGTTATTGATGCTATTTCTCGCTTGCGTCAACTTCTTGATACTCAAGGTCTTTCTAATCGCCAAATCAATGATAAATACGAGCAAATTGTTGCTCGTGCTTGCGATCGCCATTTTCGTGATTTAGTTCCTACCCGCGATGGGAAGAATAATCTTTACTCTCATTTATTCCGTGCTGTTTACGCTACTATCGCTAGTCATTGGTTTTGTCCTCCCTCTGCTAGTGATTTGGAATTTCGTGCCTATATTCAAGGTCATTTTAAAATTCTCGATGAGAAGAATCAATCTAAACAAACTGACATGGCTTCTTCTCGTCATTATTGGGATTATAAGATTAGCGATGGTCACGGTAATGTTGATGGTCGTTTGGGTATTCGTCTTGATGAACACGAAGTTGAGATTCTTAAGGCTTTTGCTCCTCAATCTCAAAAGACTACTCCTACAGAAAATCTCGGTCGTATTGTTAAAATTACTGTCACGGAAGGCGATCGCTCTACCCTCGCTGATATTCAAGATAGGTTTAATTTAAAGAGTCGTAAAGATGCTAATCATTATGTTTTAACTCTTGCTCGTTCTCTTATTAATGCTGCTGATAATCTCAATCTTTCTCCTGAAGCTCTGATTGAGCGATTAGATTCTTTTGATGCTGTTTCTCCTCCTCAAGCTTCTACTGCTATGGATGAGGAAGATTATATGAATGAGGATAATTCTACTTCTTCGGTAGTAAAAGAAAATGTTTCTGAGTCTGTTCTTCCTACTCAGAAGCTTTTTGAGAAGATGGATCGGCAGTTGGATCAAATGAGTTTACAGCAACTTTCTTTGGATAATATGACTCGTGCCATTGGTGAACTTGTTCGTGTTTTTGCTAATAATCCTTCTTCTGCCTCCCCTAGTCAGGTTACTCAACAGCAACCTAAGTCTTCTCATCCTTCTAAAAGTGTCAAGGTTAAATCAACTAAACCAACTCAGAAGCCCCAAAAATCTCAATCTGAAGTTTCTGGGCGCAAACTACACTCTATGCAGGTTCGTCAAAAGGTTAATCAGTATATTGATGCCATTATGGCTTTTAACGACACTCTCGACCGTCCCCATGGTGAAAAATGGGCTATTAGTGTTGCTGGCTTGAAACGTTTGGCTGGTTGTGGTCAACATCCTGTCTATGCTGTCTTTAATGACCGTAAACCTGAAATTGACGAACACCATCTCAAACATCAACTCTCCAAAACCCACAATAAGAAGGATAATTCTTTTCCTTCTATTGAATCTGTTATCTCTCTTTGAGATCTGAACTTTTCCAGTTAAATTTAAAACTTTTGTTTTTGCTAACTGCACAATGGAAAAATCATGAAAATTCCTCGTAATGCCATTATTTCCCAAGCTAAGTTAACTCAATACTTGCTTGTCCTCAAACCTCGAAATGATAAATCTCAATTTTTAGCTCAAGCTGGATTTACTCTTGATAACTGGCAAGCCTTAGAAACTGCCATTCGTGACTTAATTCTTTCCAACGAAGCTTACGAAGATCGAACTAACGAGTACGGAACTTTTTATAATGTTAGTGGAAAACTCAAAGGGCTTAATAGTCTTGATTTATCTGTTGTTACTATTTGGTTACTTCGCCAGCATGACGGTCAATTTCACTTTATTACCCTAAAACCAGGAAACAAATAACACAGCATGACTTTAGAACTTTTCTCAGAAGTTACTCTTACTCAAAATATTGATGAATATAATCTCAAGCTTGGGGATATTGCTACTCTCATTGATTTTGTCCCTCATCCCCAAGGTAAAGAAGATGGGTGTATTCTTGAAGTTTTTAACGCTATCGGTGATTCCATTGCTGTTGTTACTGTTCCTAAATCTTCAATTCAACCACTTCAAGCTAACCAAGTTTTAACTACTCGCCCTTTATCTACCACTACCTAACTTCCTTTTGAATCTTAAATCTCAAGACAGTAAATTATCTACCAGATTTGGTTCTCTTCCCCAAGAAGCCGTTGACAAAGCAATCGAACAACATCGCCTTAACGGTCATGCGATTGCTCAATGTGACGACGAAGGCAACGTCATTGAATTCAACCCGATGATATTACCCCCCTTGCTGAAAAACTTATCAAGAGACAGCAGCAAAGTTCTCCTGTCGCAAAACCTATACCTCAATAGTTTTCAATTTACTTCCACAGCCAATTTAAAACCCAAGTTACTTAAAATACTCTTTACACTATTTAATTGCGGGTTCCCTTTTTCTGACAACGTTTTATACAAACTTTCTCGATTACGATTAGTCCCTTTCGCTACCTCACTCATGCTACTTTTTGCTTCTACTACGTCTCTTAGTGCCAGCAAAAATACTTCTGGATTTTCATCTTCTAACGCTGCATTTAGATATTCTCTCGCTTCATCTGGATCTTTCAATGCTAATAATAAATC
>JBCBEA010000333.1:0-5146 GCA_038529195.1 Cyanobacteria bacterium J06600_6 | reverse complement strand
TGTTGCGGCGAAGATACTTGGGGGGTAGCCTCCCGGGAAAATAGCTCAGTGCCAGGTTCTCTTTTTTTTATAAGAATATAACGATAGGGGAGGAGATACTACCACTTTAGGTTGCTTTCTCCTCTTCTTTTTTATTGGCTTGAATTTAGAAAGAATAACATAGCTGTTTTGAATAAGAACTGAAATAAAATTCTTCCCAATCCTAAATCCTCAATCCCTAGTCCCCCGAATAAAAAAGCTATGAAGCTCAAAAGTTAATTGAAACGACTATATTTTTCAAGCCATTGATACTGCTGCTCTGTACATTATCGATTGTGCGTTCAAGACGACCATCTGTGCAGATTCATTAGAACAACTCTAAAATAGCCAAGCGGCATTTAGCCAGATACTATTTAGCCAGATACTGTTTAAATATCCATAAAACAAAAAACCCAGAGAATCGTATTTGTTGTACTAGCCTCTGGGCTATATTCTTAAATTGCCAAAATTAAATGAATTAGGTATTAATCAATACCTTCGATTCTGTCTTCAACTTCTTGATAAAGTTCGCGTAGTCTATCAAGATTATCTTCATCGGTATCCCAATAACCGCGACCGTTGACTTCTAGCAATGTACCGACAATCTTACGGAAGGAATTGGGGTTCATGTCCATCAAGCGTTTGCACATCTCAGGATCGTCGATAAAGGTAGTATTTACATCTTCATAGACCCAGTTGTCTACCGCATCTGCTGTAGCCGACCAACCCATAGTGTTAACTAAGCGTTTAGATAGTTCGCGCACACCTTCATAACCGTTACTCAACATGCCCTCATACCATTTAGGATTGAGCATTTTAGTACGCGCATCTAAACGTACGGTTTCGGATAGAGTACGTACCTGCGCATTAGCGGTAGTGGTGTCGGCGATATAGGCAGTGGGTTTCTTACCGTCATCTCGCAGGCTAGAAACAATCTTAGTAGGATCGGAATCGAAGTAGTGAGATACGTCAGTTAAGGAAATCTCAGAAGAATCTAGGTTTTGGAAAGTTACATCGGCTTTCTTCAAGGAAGATTCAAATAAACCGCGACTTTCATCCATTACCCCAGGATTATCAGAGTTAAAGGAGAAAGATTTACGATTGAGGTACATATCCTGTAGCTCTTTTTCCTCTTCCCAACTGCTGTTTTCTACAGCGAGGTTGATGTTAGAAGAGTATGAACCAGAAGCATTAGAGAAGATTCTCGTTGCTGCCTGACGAACGTTGATGCCCATTTCTTCTGCCTGTTCTAAGGCGTGTTTGCGAACAAAGTTCATTTCGATGGGTTCGTCGGCTTCGGCTGCCATTTTGACCCCGCGGTCAAGCAGGTTCATTTGGTTGATAAACAGATCGCGGAATACACCAGAACAGTTAACAACCACGTCGATGCGAGGACGACCCAATTCTTCTAGAGGAATTAACTCTAGTTTGTTAACACGACCTAAGGCATCGGGTACCGGACGTACACCAACCATCCACATGATTTGTGCTAAAGATTCGCCATAGGTTTTTATATTGTCTGTTCCCCAGAGAACACAAGCAATACTTTCGGGATAGTTGCCACCATTATCAAGCTTTTGTCGTTCAACTAAACGATCAACAACAATCTTAGCGGATTGAACCGCAGCTAAAGTAGGAATAGATTGTGGGTCTAAAGCGTGAATATTTTTTCCAGTAGGTAAAACATTAGGGTTTCGGATAGGGTCTCCACCGGGACCAGGCAGCACGTATTGACCTTCAAGTGCCTGAAGCAATCCTCCTAGTTCGTTATCGGCACATACCTGTTCTAAACAGAATTCCAGATATTCCACCAGAGGCTTAACCGTTTCCGCATCAATATTGTTGTAGCCATGTTCGCTTAAGGCTTCTATCCAGGGAGCTTTTTTGCCGATGTTAAAGAAGTTGAGTTTCGAAACCATCGAGACTCTACCATCAGCATCAATTTGAGCATGAACTAAAGCACCAACCGCAGCGCGAGTCGCCTGGGTAATATCTTGGAATAGCTGTACATCAGCCAGTACACCGCGGTCATTGTTAGTATAAATTTCGTCAATATCTCGACCAATACTGCTAGCGATAATGCGAGGGAAAGAGACAATGCCTTCTTCTTCGCGATCTAAATTGGAGATACTAACCAATGTGGCGATCGCTTCTTCCGCAGTCGGTGGTTTACCAATAATGTGTAGACCACAAGGGAGTAAGCGCGATTCGATTTCCATTAGCTGTTTGTAGACCAAGCCAATAATGGTGTCTCTTTCCTCTTGCGTCATTTCCTTAGCAGAATGATCGGGGAAAGCAATATCTTTATCTAGGTTACAAATCCGCGCCTGATCCATTACTGTATCGACAATTTGAATTCCTCGTCCACCATCTTTGAGACTTTGGTATGAACCAATTAAGTCTCCTAACTCTTTTAGACCCTTATAAAGTCCTGCGTTTTCGGCAGGAGGAGTGAGGTAAGAAATAGTCGAGGCATAGCTGCGACGTTTGGCAATTGTCGCTTCAGAAGGGTTGTTAGCAGCGTAGTAATAGATGTTGGGAATACTTCCAATCAAACTATCGGGGTAGCAGTCACCCGACATCCCCATTTGCTTCCCTGGCATAAATTCTAATGAACCGTGAGTACCGAAGTGTAGTACTGCATCTGCTTGCCAAATGTGCTCTAGGTAAGTGTAGTAAGCAGCAAAACCGTGGTGGGGAGAAGCAGATCTAGAGAATAACAAGCGCATAGGATCGCCTTCGTAACCAAAGGTCGGTTGTACACCGATAAAGACATTCCCAAACTCTTTGCCATAGATCAGCAAGTTTTGACCGTCACTGTTGAGGTGTCCTGGTGGTGGACCCCAGTTTTCTTCTAGTCTCACAGAATAAGGAGTGAGTCTTTCATACTGCTCTACCGACATGCGATGAGCTACGTTCAACTCAGGAGATGCATACTGCGCCTGGGCATCATGAATTACCGCCTGCATTAATTCCTCAGCAGAGTCGGGCAAATCTTGGATATCATAACCATTATCTCGTAAGCCTTTCATTGCTTCGTAGATCGATCCGAACACGTTTAGGTAAGCTGCGGTACCAACGTTCCCTTTATCAGGAGGAAAACTAAATACGGTAATCGCAACTTTCTTATCCAGCTTCGGTTTCTTGCGTAGACTACCCCATTTCATTGCTCTGCGAGCGATCGCTTCTACTCGATCCTGGAGGGCAATAGACTTTCCTGTTGCACCATCTCGACCAGAGGCAATAATCGGCTCGATCGCGCCATCAAGTTCGGGAATCGCAATCTGTAAAGCTACCTGAACTGGATGCAGCCCTAATTCGCTTTCTTCCCACTCTTCCGTAGTTTGGAATACCAATGGTAATGCCACCATGTAGGGACGGTTAAGACGTTTAAGAGATTCGATCGCCTTGGGATGATCTTGTCTAGCAGGACCACCAACCAGAGCAAAACCAGTAAGGGAAACTACTGTATCTACAATGGCATCTTCTTGATCGCCATTCCAGAAATATTCGTCTACAGGTTTGGAAAAGTCTAATCCCCCAGCAAAGACAGGAATGACCCGTGCACCCATACATTCTAATTCCTGCACCATTGCCACATAGTGAGCATGATCGCCTGTAACGAGATGAGTTCGCTGCAACACCAAACCAACACAAGGAGCAAGAGGATCTTTTAGATCGTCAGAAATGTCTGGACGCTGATTAAACCAGTCTAAATATTCTTGAATATCCTCAAACATTTTTGGTGCAAGAGGATGCCAGATACCCATATCAGGATAGGTAATCGGTTCATCGTAAGTAAATTCTCGATCTTGCTTCCCAGGATAAACATATTTATCTGAAAGCATTAATAAGAAGTTAGCTAGGTTGTCTGAGTTACCACCCAACCAGTACTGGAAGCTCAACATAAAGTTGCGGGCATCCTGGGCTTTTTCTACTGGTAGGTACTTTAAAACTTTGGGTAAAGTGCGAAGCAACTTCAGCATCGCATCTTGGAAAGAACTACCGCCAGTCTTCTCTTTGCGCTTGCGCATAAATTGGGCGATCGCGCTTTTTGATTGACCCAACTGTGCCATTGAAAAGCTACCCATCTTATTGAGACGCATAACTTCTGGCATTGAAGGGAAGACTACCGCTGCGTCTAAATTATCACGATGAGGAGTAACTGCTTCGACAACCTTCTGAGCTAAATCTTCAACAAATATAAGTGAAGCAATAAATATATTTGCCTGAGCGACATCATTTTTAAAATTTTGATAATTTTCTTCGTCTCTTAACTCTTCAATTAAATAGCCACTTAGCTCGATGGCTAAATGAGGATTATTGCTGTTAATTGACTTGGCTGCCTCAGTTAGAGTGCTTTGATACTGTGGCTCTAACACGACATAGACCACCCTAAGTAGATCGCGTCCGTTAACAGCATCTGGCTTAACGTGACGAACGGTGGATTTGACCTGGGTGAACATATAGCTTGACTCTCCTTCTTATGAATGGCGATGTTAACGGGGTATTTCCGAGTAAGCTCGCTCTTTACTTACTCAGATATATGGTTATGTACGTAAGATATATTTATCAAAAAATGTTGTCCAAATTCCGCCTGACCATGGATTTGACACAATTCGATAACAATAACTAAACATTACATTACAAAATTTTACAGAATTACCGAGTATCTACTTTATTTTTTGTTCATACTAATTAACAAGAAAATACTTGACAATCAATTCTTTTTAAGCACTAGTTTCGGTAGCTGGATTTGTTAAAAACATAAAGCGATCGCAGCTGTGAAATCCGGAGAGGAAAACGCTCATTTTGACGGCAACTCAAGCGTAGGCAAAACGATATATCATCTTGATTAACTGTTTGGCAGTATTCTATCAAGCAAGATAACGCCACACATTTATCTAAATTTTATAGTTCGGTGAATATACTGCAAAAAACTAAGCAAACGTTTGCTGCTCAGTAAAAATAGTTAGATAACAGAAAATAACTATTTTTAATTAGCAAAATGAATTTTAAATTATTAGCAACCACGGCTTTACTGTTAACTTTAGGAACAGCAATTCCTGCTTCTGGAGCAGATCGAGAGGAATTAGCAGAGTTCAGAAGCACAGGAAAATGTATTGAC
>JBCBEA010000332.1:0-5160 GCA_038529195.1 Cyanobacteria bacterium J06600_6 | reverse complement strand
TAAAGCCATAGACTATGGCTTTATCCTTACCAATAGCTATCAAACTGTGTTTTTGCGGATGGTAATAGTAATATCCTGCTTCCAGTCCTGTCACACAATTATCTTTCAAATAAATATAAGTTTGTACGGGGTATAAACTACCAGCCGAACCATAACGGTATTTTGGCAAAGGAGAACTATCTAACTGTATTTGGCGCAAACAACTTAGGAAGTTACTAAAGTTATTCAAAGCAACTTCTTGCTGTAAAAACTGGCGATAGCTTTGGCGAGATAAGAAACGTTCAGTATCATCGACTTCTGGTAAAGATAAAGAAATTTCTGTTTCGTTTTCTTCAATCTCTCTAATACCTAACTGCTGTAGCTTGAATTCAATTTTATCAATAGGAGAATAACTATTATCTTGATTAGGAACGAGATAAGCAACTAACTGCTTATTTGTAGTCTCTCCTACAGCAGTAACTAAAACTTTATCTATGTTTGGATGTTGTTGTAGACTTGCCTCGATTTCACCTAGTTCAATACGATAACCATTAATCTTAACCTGAAAATCTTCTCGTCCTAAAAATTTAATATTACCACAAGGTAAATAATGTCCAATATCTCCAGTTTTATATAGTCTTTCTTGTGTTTGCGGATGGATAATAAAGCTACTATTTGTTTTTGCTTCATCCTGCCAATAACAATCTGCTAATCCCTTACCACCGATATATAAATCACCTGTTACCCACAAAGGACAAGCTTCCAAATTCTCATTTAATACCTTAAAATATTGATTGCCCAAAGGACGACCATAGGGAATACTTTTCCAACTCTTATCTACATCCTCTATTGGATAAAATATCGACCAAATAGAAGCTTCTGTTGCTCCACCTAAACTTATTACTTTAGCCTGGGGATAATTATTTATAATGCGATCGCGCAATCCTATTTCGATCCAATCACCGCTTAACATGACCAACCGCAAACTATTATTATCGGTAGGAGCGATTCGCCCTAAAGGATTAGCGCCTGGTGGCGCGTCCGAATCGCCCCTACTTTCTACCAACATTTCCATCAACGCTGGTACAGAATTCCAAATAGTAATTTGATGTCGCTCTATTAATCTACGCCACTCAACAGCATCTTTATCAGCATCCGCATCGGGAATAATAATAGTACCCCCCGCAGCTAGAGTACCGAAAATATCGTAGACGGAAAGATCGAAACTGAGAGATGATAGAGCTAAAAGGCGATCGCTTTCCCTAATTTCAAACCGCCGATTAATATCCAAAATTGTATTAACCGCACCCTGATGGGATATTGCCACGCCTTTTGGCATTCCCGTCGATCCAGATGTGTAGATGATGTATGCCAGGTTGTTTGTTTTAGGAGCGGGGGGAGCGGTGGGAGCGGTGGGAGCAGAGGAAGATATGTTTAGTATTTTAAGATCGGAATTAAGCCATTCAATGTTGCTTGCTAATTCAGCAGTTGTGATAATACATTGGGCATTAGTGGCAGATAGAATATGTAAAGCGCGATCGCTCGGCAGATTCGGATCGATTGGTACATAAGCAGCACCAGCCGTTAGTATTCCTAATGAAGCGACTATTTGCTTCCAACCTTTGTCCAAGACAATAGCGACTATTTGACTGTTATCAGATTCTGTAAGGTGTTGCTGTAAAGCGTTAGCCAGGAAAATAACGTGATCGCTCAATTCTTGATAGGTAAGACTAAAATCATTATTAATAACCGCCACTTGCTGGGGATTTTCCGCTACTTTGGCAAAAAATAATTCTTGTAACTGGAGATTATCCCCCTGTAAATCTAACTCTGTAGCGTTTACTTCTGCTAATAATTCTTGCTGATATACGGGTAATAAATTTCTACTGGTACTATTCCATAATGTTTCTGACTCATCTACAGCTAATTGTTCTAACAAATTACAATAAGCCGTAAACATATCATCTAAAACGCCGTCGGGAAATAATTCCGCGATCGCATCCCAGTTAAAGACTAATTCCCCTTCTATCTCCCCAACCTGATGATCTAAATAAACTTGAGATGTCTGGCTAATGCTATAGACTGTTTCGGCTTGCCAAGGGCGATCGCTTTGAGATTGGCTGTTATCTTGAGTAAGAGTGCTGGTAAACACTACAGGCATTAATGCCCCTGTATTTAAAGCGCGATTTCGTGCCAATTCTCTAAGTATTTCAATGCCACTAACATAGCGATGGTCTAAATCTTGCCATAATTGTGACTGTATCTTGATACATCGATTAATAAAGCTATCTTGTCCTCGATTATCCACTTCTAGTAAAGTAGATGATGTAAAGTCACCAATAATTTTGTCAACATCGGGATGTAAAGGCAAGCGATTAAATAAAGTCAGGTTA
This sequence comes from Cyanobacteria bacterium J06600_6, assembly GCA_038529195.1. Lineage (GTDB taxonomy): Bacteria > Cyanobacteriota > Cyanobacteriia > Cyanobacteriales > Xenococcaceae > Waterburya. The sequence continues at coordinate 2,788 of JBCBEA010000332.1, read as the reverse complement.
ATTGTAAACTGAGGACTTTTACTCCAGGTAGTCAAAACTTCATTAAATGCTGCTAATAATAAGCTAGAAGGAGTAATCTTTGCGACCGATGCTTTTTGCTTCAGATTTTGCCACAATTGGCGTGATAACGTATGACTAAGGCGAGTAAACTGAGGCTTACTTACAGACTCTAAACCTTTTACTAAGGGTAATTCGGGCGCAGGGGGTAAGTTAGGAATGCGCTGTTGCCAATAGTTTTGCGATCGCTGATATAGTTCGGATTCTCTCAGTTTTTGTTCGGCTAAAACATAATCTCTAAAAGATAAATCGAACTTTGGTAATTCTACATTGGGATTAACCAGCAATTGCACCATTTCTTGCGCCAATAGCTGAAAACTCCAGGCATCCCCGATTAAAACGTCAAAACTAATGCAAAATCTAACTCTTTCGTCTCCTAACTCTACTGATTCAATCTCAAACAAGGGGAAAGAGTCGGAAGAGATAATCTGGTGAGAAAGGCGATCTCGTATTGCCTGTAATTCGCCACCTACATTCCCTAAAAATAGGGGACTTAAATCAGTTACTTTAATCTTATATTGCGGAACATCCCTTAAAATCTGCTGTTTTCCATCGCCTGTGGCTACCATGCGTAACATTTCATGGCGATCGATTAGCTTATTCCAGGCTGACTCTACCGCATCGATACTAAGTCCAACTGTTTCAAACTCTCGATAGCCGTGGGTGGCAACATTCCCCAAGGCAAAAATAGACGATCGCCCGATAAGATAAGCCTGTTGGATATCCGTCAAAGGAAAAGGCTCGTATTTGGCTTCAGGATCGGGAATAATCTTGGGTAAAGATACATTTGATTCTCTGGCTGTAGCTTCTGTCTGCTGTGCTAATTCGGCGATTGTCGGATATCGAAATAAACTTTTTAAAATAACCTCTTTGTTTAAAGCCTCACTTATATAAGCAACAATTCTGATTCCCAACAGGGAATGCCCACCTAGATCGAAGAAATTATCGTTTATGCCCACGCGATCGAGGTTTAATTCTCTCTGCCATATCTCAGCAATGGTTTTCTCTACTTCCGTTTGTGGCGCAGTATAAGTAGCGGTTGACTCTGGACGAGTATTATCTACTTCTGGTAAAGACTTTCGATCTATTTTGCCGTTGGGTAATAGAGGTAATTCTTCTAATTCAATAAATACGTTAGGAATTGCGTAGCTGGGTAACTTCTGGGTGAGAAATTGACGTAAGTGTTGAGCGGGGGAAGCAGAGGGGGCAGGGGAGGCGGAGGAGGGAGGGGAAGAATTATTGGTTGTTTCTGTAACAACATAAGCGATTAAACTCTGGGATAGATTATCCCCTTGTCTGGCAATGACAACACTTTTACTAATTGCAGGATGGCTATTAATGGTTGTTTCTACTTCGTCTATTTCTAGCCTGTAACCGCGAATTTTAATTTGGCGATCGCTGCGCCCCAAAAATTCTAAATTACCGTCGGGTAAATATTTGACTAAATCCCCTGTTTTGTACATTGATGATTCTCGTAGAGACAAGGCATGCTTTGTCTCTACGAGGGGTTTGGGGATGAATTTTTCAGCAGTCAAGTCAGGGCGATTTAAATATCCTCGCGCTGTTTTTTCACTAGCTAAATATAATTCCCCTAGGATACCTATAGGTACGGGTTGTAAATATCGATCTAAGACAAAGGCTTGAGTATTGGCTACGGGTTTACCAATCGTTGCCGAAACGCGATCACTTTTTTCTACTCTGGCATAGGTAGAATAAGTGGTATCTTCTGAAGGACCATAAAGATTATAAACGTTCTGAATATGCGATCGCTCGTATAATCTTTTAACTAATTCAGTCTTGAGGCTTTCTCCTGCTAAATTGACCGTTGTTACTGAGTTAGGGAGACTATCTGTATGAAGTAAAGAGGCGATCGCACTGGGAACAGTATTAATTAGTTTTACTTCATTTTTATTAGATAAATTAGGCAATTCCAAGGCATTTTCCGCCAAAATTACAGTCCCTCCCCAACTAAGAGGAACAAAGATTTCAAATACGGAAAGATCGAAGCAAATAGATGTCGCTGCTAAGACTCCCGATAATTCTTCTGGGGTGAATACTTCTTTTGCCCAATGTAATAACTGTAGAGCATTTTTATGAGCGATCGCCACACCTTTTGGTTTGCCAGTCGATCCCGATGTATAGATGATGTAAGCGAGGTTGTCGGGATGTGTGGGGAAGGCGGTCCTAAAGGATACCGCTTCGCATAAGGAAGCGGAGGGGGCGGGACAAAGGCTTGAGCCGCATGTAGCGGGGGAAGCGGAGGGAGAGTCTAAATTAACAAGTATGAGATTTTGGTTGTTGTTGGGGAATTTGTCCTGGTGTTTTGTTTGGGTTAATAGGATATTAATTTGGCTATCTTCAACGATATAATCTAGTCTTGCTTGAGGATAGCTGGGATCGAGGGGGACATATGCACCGCCAGCTTTTAAAATAGCTAGCATTCCTACTATCATGTCCAAGGAACGATCTACACAGATTCCGATTCTGGTTTCTGGTTTGACATCTAAAGACTGTAAATAATGCGCCAGGCGATCGCTTTTATTATTTAACTCTTTGTAGGAAAGCTGTTTATTCTGATGCGAAACAGCAATTCCGTTAGGGGTTTTAACTGCCTGTTTGGAGAATAATTCTACAATTGAATTGTGTTGAGGATAGTTTTTATTTGTGTTATTTACTTGGGCAAGTACTTCCTGTTCTTCGTCTGTTATTAAAGGTAAATAAGCAATCTTTT
>JBCBEA010000331.1:0-5160 GCA_038529195.1 Cyanobacteria bacterium J06600_6 | reverse complement strand
TTTCAGCTCATACAAAACATAAGCGAGAAAGCAATCTAAAATCTGGTAAATTTTAAACTTGATAGATTGAATTAAAATCATCAAATATAAAAGCAATAATCCTTCCTTTCACAACCTTGGTTTTATGTTATTTAAGCAGCAAATAAACGCGGATTGACTAATTTGCTAAGCAACAATTTGCTTCTATGTTTAACTTCAAGCAGATTGCTGTCTAGCTAGCGCTTAAGTTTTCCACCTCTAAAGAAGTAACCTGGAATTTAAACAAGCCTAGAACTCAAAACTACGAACAGTAAGGTTTTGTAGAATATTACTTAATGGGCAACGCCGTTTTCGCTACATCTGCTAAGTTAATTATTAGCTTCCGCAAGTCGTATTACTAATATTTCATGACCATCAAACAAGTCCTCGTTACTGGTGCAACAGGCAAAACAGGCTCCATTACATTCAAAAAACTCCAGCAAGATCAAAATTTTCAGGTTAAGGGTTTAGCGCGATCGCCTGATAAAGCTCAGGGGTTGTTTGGCTCAACGGAGGATTTTTATTTTGGCGATATTACCAGTCGAGACAGTATTCAAAAGGCTTTTACTAATTGTCAGAAGTTAGTTATTTTAACCAGCGCCTCACCCCAAATGGTCGCGCCACCAAAGCCAGGAGAGCGTCCTCAGTTTGAATATCCTGTAGACGGTACTCCAGAGCTAGTTGATTACCAAGGGCAAAAAAATCAAATCGATCTAGCGATCGTTGCTGGCATTGAACACATTGTCTTAGTCGGCTCGATGGGTGGGACAAATGAAAACCATCCCTTAAACCAGATGGGTAACGGCAAGATTTTGATCTGGAAGCGTAAAGCAGAAGAATATCTGGTAAATTCAGGCTTGAACTACACGATTATTCGCGCAGGAGGTCTACAGGATCAGCCTGGCGGGAAGAGAGAGCTGCTGGTAGGAAAAAATGATGAGCTATTGATTAATCCACCTAACGGTATTCCCACCTCAATTCCCCGAGCCGATGTGGCAGAAACCGTAGTTAGAGCCTTGAGTGAATCTACGGCAATTAATAAAGCCTTAGACTTAATCTCATACCCAGAAGCCGATTCGGATAACGTTACTAAAGACTTCTCCCAGTTGTTTGCTCAAGCTACGGCTGCAACATTTTAATTTTCAGCATTATGTTGGACTCGCAGATAGTATTCAGCATGACCAACAACAGTACAATCAATTCTTTGCCTGAGCCACCAGGGGAAAAAGGACTACCTCTAATTGGCGAAACTATTTCCTTTTTTACAGATCCAAACTTCAATCGCAAAAAACAGGAAAAATACGGCAGGATCTATCAAACCAATATCTTTGGAAACCCGACTGTAATTTCTATTGGTGCCGATGCCAACACTTTTTTGTTTCGGAATGAAAATAAGTATGTTGTGTCTACCTGGCCAAAAAGTACCAGAATTTTGTTGGGCAAAGAATCTTTGGCAGTCAATAGCGGTAGTTTTCATACTTCTCGTCGTAAGCTTCTCTACCAGGCGTTTCAGCCGAGAGCCTTGAGCAGCTATATTCCCAGCATGGAAAAGATTACCAATGCCTATTTGCAAAAGTGGATGCAAATGGAAAGCCTGACCTGGTATCCAGAGTTGCGAGACTATACCTTTGATATTGCCAGCAATTTATTTGTGAGTACGGACGGTGGTGCGCAAACTCCCCTCGGTCATCATTTTGAAGCCTGGTGCGCGGGATTATTTACTTTACCGCTCTCTCTTCCCTGGACGAAATTTGGCAAAGCTTTAAAGGCGCGCCAGAAATTACTAGAAAATATAGAGAGCATTATCGTCAAGCGCCAGCAGTCGTCAGATCCGGGAGAAGATGCTTTGGGACTACTGATTCAGGCAGAAGACGAAGCAGGAAACAGTTTGACGATCGCCGAATTAAAAGACCAGATTTTATTGCTGCTGTTTGCGGGACATGAAACCCTAACAAGTGCGATCGCCTCTTTTTGTCTGTTAACGGCACAACATCCAGAAGTTATGGAGCGTTTAAGAGCAGAACAAGATCGTCTCAACATCACGGGGACGCCAACTTTAGAAGATTTTAAAAAGATGACCTATCTCGACATGGTCTTAAAGGAAGTCATGCGTCTAGTCCCTCCAGTTGGTGGCGGTTTCCGCAAAGCCATTCAGGATTTTGAGTTAGGAGGCTATCGTATCCCAGAAGGCTGGACAATTCAGTACCAAATTGCTCAAACTCATCAGGACTCGGATCTGTACCCTGAAAGCGATCGCTTTGACCCCGAAAGATTTTCTGCCGAGAATGCCGTTGATCAACAGGCTAGCTTTGGCTATATCCCTTTTGGGGGGGGTTTACGAGAATGTTTAGGAAAAGAATTCGCGCGTTTAGAAATGCGCTTATTTGCCTCAAAATTACTAAAAGACTATCAGTGGTCATTAATCCCCGAGCAAAACTTAGATTTAATTACCGTACCTAGTCCTCGTCCCCGCGATGGTTTGAAGGTTAAATTTAGTAGTCGTTAACTGTCATTGCTGATAATAACTAGGCAAAAGTATATACTGCTTATTGCTTATTGCTTATTGCTTCCTAGCCTCTGATTTATCGAATAGATCACAGAGATGCTAGGTCAATTAATTAGAACAACTATAACGATCGCTAGGCAAACAGAATCTAGCCAAAATAACTTGGCTCGTTTCCAGGTTTCCATTTGATATTGCAACCAATACTGGGTTTTTGCGCAAAATCGATTTCGGTTTCGGCTAAGGTGTAATCTATTGCCTGGCGTAAATCCTGACCCGTGAGGGGAAACCCATTTCCAGGGCGACTGTCGTCTAGCTGACCACGATAGACTAGCTGGTTATTGCTATCAAATAAAAAGAAATCGGGGGTACAGGCTGCGGTATAAGCTTTGCTTACTGATTGGCTTTCGTCATAGCAAACAGGGAAATTAAAGTTAAACTCCTGAGCCATCTGCTTCAGCTTCTCAGGAGAATCGTTCGGATAATTAGCAACATCATTGGCGCTGATTGCCACAATTCCCAAAGAATGATCTTGATAATTTTGACCAATTTTGGCTAATTCTGACCGTACGTGAATTACATAAGGGCAGTGTTGACAGATAAACATTACCAGTAAGGCTTTACTCCCAGCAAAAGTAGCGAGAGAAATAGTTTCCCCCGACACGACATCAGGTAGCTCAAAATCAGGTGCAGTAGTGCCAAGAGCCAGCATTGTGGAAGCAGTTTTTACCATTGGGGGTCAGCTTATAAAATCTCATTTTAAATTTATCTTAGGGCAAAACCAAAGAGCGGTCGCGCGGAATCAGCATATTTGCCAAACAGCAGCAAAAAGATAATTGACCAACTATTGAATATCGCTGTCCGAGAGAGTGATAATATCGTCAGTTAAGTAGCTTAGGGAAAAGTAGCAGGGATACATACTATCTATCTTTTATGAAATTATTTATTGATCGCCTGATCTCCCAAATTCAGCAAAAGCGAACCCCCTGCATTGTTGGCTTAGATCCCGCTTTAGCCAGAATGCCTGATGAATGGCTTCAAAAACAAGGAATAGTCAAGGACAGCAGCTTAGAAGAATGTGCCGAAACGATCTATCAATATAATCTCATGGTCTTAGATGCGATCGCCGATCTTGTTCCTGCCGTTAAACCCCAAAGTGCCTACTACGAACTGTTTGGCTCGGCGGGAATTATTGCCCTGGAAAAAACGATCAAAGCTGCTCGCGATCGCGATTTACTGGTTATTTTAGATGTTAAACGAGGAGATATTGCCAGTACTGCTATTGCCTATGCTCAAAGCTATTTACCAAGTGAGCCTCCAAGAGCTTTAGAAGCGGATGCTATCACCATAGTTCCCTATTTAGGTTCGGACTGTCTCGATCCTTTTTTCACCGAAGCAACCAAATGGGGCAAGGGTATATTTGTCTGTGTCAAAACTTCTAATCCCGGTGCAGCGATCGTTCAAGAGCAAAAAACTGACGGCAGATATCTCTACGAAATTATTGCTGATTTAATTAAGCCAGCCTCAGATAACAGCATTGGTGAATCTGGCTATAGTGGCATTGGCGCAGTTGTCGGCGCGACCTATCCAGAAGCAGCACAAAGGTTGAGAAAACAGCTACCTAATAGCCTTTTTCTTGTTCCAGGAGTCGGTGCCCAGGGAGGAGGAAATGAGGGTATCAAAGCCTGTTTTAATTCTGATGGCTTGGGGGCAGTAGTCAGTAGTTCTAGAGCCATTATGTATCCCCACTTATACGGTGCAGCAAATTCTAGCCAAGATACAATTCGCCAGGCTGCAAAAGATTTAATTAGTCAAGTACAGACAATTCTCACTGTCTAAAAATCTGGCAAAACTAAACCCCAATAAGCAGGACTTAAGCCAATCTTACTTACTGAGGTTAGTCTAAAAATTGCTTAAAATGCTGAAATCAACTTAATCTTCGGCAAAGATATAGCGTTTTAGCTCGCTGGCACTAGGTTCGGGACTTTCCTCTGCAAACTTAACCGCTTCGTTAACTGTCGCCTGTACCTTGTTGTCAATCTCTTTTAATTCTGCTGCTGTCGCCAGACCCTTTTCAATTAAATATGCAGAAAATTTCTTAATTGGATCTCTTTGACCCCAGAATTCTTTTTCTTTTGGATCGCGAAGTTCGTCAGGATCGGCGAGGGAGTGACCACGGAAGCGATAGGTTAAAGCTTCAATTAAGGTTGGACCTTCTCCTGCACGGGCGCGGGCTACCGCTTCTTTTGCTAGGGTGTTGACGGCTAAAACATCCATGCCGTCTACTTCATACCCTGCCATGCCAAAGACGCTAGCTTTCTTGTAAATTTCTGTTTGCGAAGTAGCGCGATCGTGAGCCATCCCGATTGCCCACTTATTATTTTCGACTACATAAATCATCGGCAATTTCCATAATGCTGCCATATTCAAGCACTCAAAAAACTGACCGTTATTACTCGCACCATCACCAAAGAAGCAGACTGAGACAGAATCTGAGTCTTTTTGTCCCATCGCTTCACGACGATATTTACTAGCAAATGCTGCTCCCGTCGCCACGGGTATTCCCTCCGCTACAAACGCATAACCTCCTAATAAACCATGCTCGGCAGAAAACATGTGCATCGAGCCACCACGACCTC
>JBCBEA010000330.1:0-5179 GCA_038529195.1 Cyanobacteria bacterium J06600_6 | reverse complement strand
AACACTTTAATGTTGAGTAAGTCATAAAAATCAGACTTTTGGCACGAATAAATGATAAGGGCTTTTTCCCTTTTCCCCTTCCCCTTTAACCTCCTACCTAAATGGTTAATGGTGATTTATGCAAGAAATCTACTGTGCAAGACTGCATGGAATCTTGAAAGCTACAATAGAAAATGTCTAGTGATCGAGGATAAGTTTTTAAGAATGGAACAGAGTTTGACGATCGCTCTATCAGTTTTATTTTGGTTTACTCCTATTGCGTTAACAATTCACCTGGCAGCAAAACGAACAGAGTCTAGTGCTTATAAAAAAAGACTTGCCTATATTTATGGTGGTTTATGGGCGATCGCTTTTCTAGGTTATGGTTGGCTATTTATACAGTAAGCTCTTTATCTTGTATCAGCTTAGGTAGAGTAAATATAAAACTATTCTGGAACTAAACTTTTTAATGCTGGCATGAGCTGGGCAAAGGCTATTCCGCGATGGCTAACTCGGCTTTTTGTTGCAGAAGACATTTCGGCGAAGGTTTGCTGCTGCGCTGGCACATAAAAAATCGGATCGTAACCAAAACCACCGTCACCACTAGGGGAAGTTAAAATCTCTCCTGGGCAAATTCCCTTAGTTTCCAGCACGATTTTACCCTGAGGATTAGCGATGGCGATCGCGCAAATAAATTTTGCCTGTCGTGCTTTTGTCTCGGCTAGTTCCCTCAATAAACGTTCAATTCGCTCTGTGTCGGTATTGCCGTAACGAGCAGAATATAGTCCTGGTGCGCCATCTAAAGCATCAACTGCTAGTCCAGAGTCATCAGCGATCGACCATTCTCCTAAAGCTTTGGCAACTTCTGTGGCTTTGAGTCGAGCATTAGCGATAAAAGTTGTACCTGTCTCTTCTACGTCAATTTCAGGGGGTTTTAAGGCTAATTTCCAGGGTAAATCAACTAAATATTCTTGTATCTCGGCTAATTTACCAGGATTGCCAGTGGCAACGACTAACTTTTTCACTATGTACTGATTAATATTTCTTTTTCGTCAATTTATCATGAAAGCAAATAACTATTTCGATTCCAAGATTTCAGATTTTAGCTGTTCCTCTGAAATAGAAATGACCAATTAGAGTTCCGTTATCATTCCCCTAGGGTTTGCCTGATTGGTTTGGTAGACATATACTTATCTGTTTCTCTTAGTCTCATACTCAAAAAGCGACAGAGTTCGAGAATAATATGGGGACGTTGAGAGATGAGGCTGATAAAGCGCTTCTTCTCTAAACAAAGTAACGTTGAGTCTTCAAGAGCAATCGCGCCATCCCAGCGGGGTGCTTCATCAAAGAGGGCAATCTCGCCAAAATATTGTCCTGTGGTGAGCTGCTTGATTTCTTCCTGCTCGCCATTGAGTTCTTTGATAATCTGGACTCTACCCGCAGCGATAATATATAGCTGTCCGCCCCAGCTACCTTCGGTATAGATAGTTTCACCCGCTAACACCTGTTTTTGTTCCAGGGCGCGATCAATCGAAAATAGCTCATCTAAAGAAAGATTTTTGAATAAGGCTATATTTCGCAGTAGAAGTAGTCGATTCATAGAGGTGCTGACAGGACAGGTAAGCTGATAAGCCAGAGGAAACATTTCCCGTGCCACTGATTGTACGACGGGATCGGGATCTTTTAGTAGCGCTGTTGGGACAACCGCCAGGGCAACGGATGCTCCTGTTTTGATCCAGCGATCGCCTGATTCTAAAGCCTCTAACAGTATGCCATAGCCTTTTTTGCGCAGCCATTGGGGACTGGATACGGGCTTATCTGGGAGTTCATTGGTTACGGTTTGTTCTAGCAGTGGCATCAAAGGCTGAATAAAGCGACGATGCTCGATAGAAGCCAAAATTTCGACTGCATTGGCTAAATCTCGGCGATCGCTAGTTACTAAGATCCGATCAATCGAGCTGACGGTGCGCGAGTAGCCCAAACAAGAAAGGATATAGAGTACTTTTTGTAATAGACGCTGCTGATAATTCTGAATTGCGATCGCCAAAAACTGCCAGCTTGGATCTTGAGTCGGTATCTGCTGCTGCCATTTACGGGTGAGATTAAACTGCTGGAATTCGGGAGTTAGATGTTGAAACAGAATTTCGTTGGCTCTTTTGCTTTTAAACTTGGCGATCGCCGCAATCGCCGTTTTGACTGCCTGGGGTGATGCTGCCGTTAGCTGAGACTGAGCCAAATCCAAACCCTGCTGCTGATAGGCAGCGATCGTACTCGCTACCTGTTGATGTACCTGCGGGGAATTATCGTTTAAGCCCTGGCTAAGGTGGGCAATCGTTTCAGGACAGTGAGTAACCTCTAGCAGTTTGTAGGCAGCAACTCGTACTTCTGGGTTTTCGTGCTGGATTTCTGCCACAGCCATTTTGGCTAAATTATAGTCTTGAGCCGTACCCAAACTAACCAAGGCATTTAAAGCTGCAATTCTCGCTTCTGTCTGCGCTTGAGGCAGGAGATATTCAATGAGAGTAATAAACTCGGGGTTATTGCTGAAGCGTATTACCCGGGCAATCGCTTTGATCGTCTCATCCGTGAGCTTAATCTGCCAAAATTGTTCGGCAATTTCTGAGTCTAAGTCTTCTGGATCTGTGGCTTGAAAAATCGCGACTAAAGCTAGAGCCTTAACTGATTCACAAGAATCTTTAACTAAAATTTCTAGTTCGGAGGGAGCAAAATCATGTTGGTTGGCAATTAGTACCTCCAACGCCATCCCTCTAACCTGGGGACTGGGGTCGGACAGTAGCTCTGAGAATTCCTGTAGGGTGCTTTGGTTGCTGTTGCTATACAGTTTTAAAATTCCCTGACCGAGAAGATCGTCTGTTTGAGGCAGTAATTGCTTAACTTCAGCTAAAAATTCCTGAGGATTGCCCACCCTTGCAGCTAATTCTAATCCTTTAATCTGGGTATAGCGATCGCCCTTAATCAGCAGTTCTTTGATTACACTACTAGATTGGGATGGCAGCTGATTGCGCTGCTCCTTAAAATCATCGAGATCGATCGCATCGGTACGAATCATCTCTTCTAAACTCTGGACATAATATTTGCCCATGGGAATTCTGACCAGCAGCAGTCCCACGCTGAGGATAATCGCGAGCCAGGTAATCTGCGTTAGGCTGAGATAAAGATGGCAAAACCAGAGAATAATTCCGGCTAAGGTCAAACCCACCGAATAAATTAGACCATCGCTCAGAGCGCGAATACGTCCTACGTACTGATGAGGAATGCCGTTATAGTTTAGCTGGTGTACGGGCAGATTAATCGACTTATAGAGAGCATCGCCGTTGATGTGCAGAGCGATCGCCATTGGCAAGCGAAAGTTAAGCAGTAGTCCCCCCAAACTCAGTAAGGTTGTTACGGGATAAACCGCGTTAAGTCTGGCAACTCCGACCCACTTCAGCAACGGGCGAGTAATACCATAGAGAAATACTACCTGAATCAGAGAGATAATCATCCGCATTAGACCCAGAAATCCCGTTAGCTGCGATTCTTCAAATTCCTGTCCGTAGATATTAAACCAAAGAAACTCCGAGCAAATGTAGATGATAACAAGCAAAAAAGTGCTGGCTGCCAGAAATAAAACGAGAGGATAGCGCTTGCCTAGGTCTGGCAATACTTTTAAAGATTCAACAATGCCTACTTTGTCTGAAGTAACTGAAGTTTGCAAACGACGCTGAGACTTTTCTAAATAAACTAGCTGAATAAACGCGATCGCCATAAATCCAGGCAGACACCAAAGTAAGTCGCGACTGGGAAAGCGTTGGGAAAGCAGCAGAGTATAGCCACCGCCAATTAAAGTTCCTACCGCCTGGGCAATGCCGATGTAGGGAGCATAACGCTTATATTCTAAGGTAGTAAAGTAGTCTGTTAACAGCCCAGGATAGAGTAGGTTGTTATAAAAATCCCATTGAAAAAAGATTACTATTAACACGACATAGTAAACCCAAACCGCATTGAGGTTGACTAGAAATCTTAATCCCAACATGCCCACCATCGAAGTCAGCAGCACGTAACGAAACACTTGAGGGCGACTATAGCGATCGGCAATCTGCGAAAAAGCGCCGTAAATGGGTAGAGAACATAGACCAATTAAGATAAAAGCGATCGGGAGATGTCCTGCGCCAACCTGACTAACAAATAGCGAATTAGCGATCGCCATTGCCATGACGTTATAAATCAAAACGCTAACGGCTAACAGTAGTAATTGCGGTAGGCGATCAAATTTAGCCATGATCATATTTTTTGCTCGTCTGCTTGGTTTTGCTCAAGGTTTTCTAGAGTCGATGTCGCATCTTGCTCAATGACCTGCATCTCTTTGGTTAGCTCCGCTGTACTCTGTAACATCAAGGTTAACCCCGCAGCCACAATTAGAGAAACTCCGCCGACTACAACCGCCAGCAGGCGATCGTCATGAAGCAGATACTGCATTACCCAGCCAAAGCAAAGAGCAACCACCACCTCTGGTAAGACCACAAAGAAATTAAAAATTCCCTGATAGACTCCGCGACGCTGGGGAGGAATAGAGCTACTCAGCATCGCATAGGGCATGATTAGGGCGCTCGACCAAGCAATACCCAAACCCAGCATTGCTAGAAGTAAGACATATTGATTACTAATTGTTAGCAAAGATACCAGACAAACACCCCCACAAAGCAAGCACAAAGCATGGGTCAGAGAGCGACCGAGATATTTAGCTACGGTCGGTAATACAAAAGAGAAGCCAATACAGACTGCGTTATAGACCGCAAAACAAATACCGGCCCATTCAATTCCCTCACTGTAAAGAACTGAATTCTGGCTAGTAGCCCCAAAAATATTGCGAGCGACTGCGGGAGGAAAATAAAGCAAAAAGCAAAAAATTCCTAGCCAGGTAAAAAACTGAATTTTAGCTAGCTGCTGCATAATTGCAGGCATATTGCCCAAAGTCTGCCAAGATTCTCTCAAGCTGCTGACTACACCACCGCGATCAGACTTTAACTCCTCAAAGCGGGCTAAATTTGCGGGAGGATATTCGGGAGTAGTAACGATAGTCCAGAGAACAGTACCTAAAAATAATACTCCTCCCGCATAAAAAGACACTTCCACCGTTAGGGGAATCTTACGTAGTGGGTTGCTGACATTACTGACATGAAAAACATTGTTTAAGATC
>JBCBEA010000329.1:0-5180 GCA_038529195.1 Cyanobacteria bacterium J06600_6 | reverse complement strand
ACCAAAGCTTCAGAAAATTAATAATTTCATCAATTTTTTGCAGTTACTTACTTCAGATAAGGAAATGAATAACAGAGCAATTAAATATTTTTTACTAGCAATAATCATTTCAGCTACTGGAAGTGTAGTCGCATACGCTCAACAACATCAGCACGGGGAACAACATCATAACTTTCGTTCGCCTTATGTAGAGCAATTAGACTCTCCCGTACGAGGTTTGAGTTCTGAAGAAGTTGATAATTTGCTTAATGGTAACGGTGCTGGCTATGCGCGGATGGCAGAACTTAACGGTTATCCTGGTCTGCTTCATGTTTTGGATTTAAGCTCTCAATTACATCTCTCTACTCAACAGGAAAAAGAAGTTCAAGTAGCTTTCGATCTGATGCAGTCTCAAGCCAAAAATATAGGCAAAACTATCGTCGGTAAAGAACAAGAGCTTGGTGAGTCATTTGCTTCAGGTAAAATCACAAATATCGAACTAGAAAAACGAACTGAAGAATTAGCGAAACTCTATGGAGAATTGAGAAAAATACATTTGCAGGCTCACCTACAAATAAATCCACTTTTATCTCCCGAACAAATTCAAAAATACAATCAAATTAGAGGATATGAGATAGAAAAATAAGTCAGAACTTAACAGATTATCTATTCTTCACCATGGTAATTAATCAAGCTCATTTGCTCTATTTACATTAGAGATTGTTTAAAAGAAAATAAAGAAGGCTATCTGCAGGGAAATGAAGTTGTAAAAGAGAGGAAATCAAAGTCAAGAAGTAGAGACAGTGAAAAAAAGCTGATCCTTTAGACATAAGTGATCGCGAAAGGAAGATAATTGAACCATTGTTGCCCCCAAGCAAGTCACGCGGGCGTAAAAGAGACATCCTAAAACCAGCGAATCTCTATTCTCTATTTACAAACAGTTTCTAAAGTTTATAGTTTTCCAATAACTGTGCGATCGCACTAACTATAATTTCGGGTTCATCTGTCCATACAAAATGACTGCTGTTCGCAGCTGTAATAGACTCAAAGTTAGGGGACAAAGAACTCAAACAATCGTGCATTTTAGCTCTTAAACGATCAATCGCTTGACGTGGCAGTAATCGAGTTAGAGGAGAAGGTTGGAAAAAAGTCTGAGATCTAATACTAATAATTGGCACCGTGAAATGGTCGGCTATCTGCAGCTGACGACTGCTAAGATTGAGGCTGATTAGCTCTCTTGCCATAGTCAACCAGTGACTATAGTGATAAAAAGATCTTTTAACTCTACGTCGTTGTTGGACATCAAACTGCTTTAGTTCCGGTTTAATAACTTCAAATAAACCGATCGCTCCCAGCAGTCGAATAATACCAAAGAGCGAGCCAAAGATAGACATAATAAAGCCTGAAATAAAGAGATACTTAACCGCAGCGATACTTCGGGTCAGATTTAACATCCCCAACTCATGTAAGCCATCAGTCAAAACAATTCCCTTCACTTTTTCGGGAAACTGATGGGCGTAGAGGCGAACGTTATAGCTACCAAAAGAATCCCCGACTAGGATATACGGTGGTGCGATTTTAGCCTTGGTCAGCATCAGATCAAGCTTTTGGACAATCTCTTGACTGCAACGAGACTTAGGACTGCGATCGCTCCAGCCATATCCAGGGCGATCGTAAATACAGACCTGAGTTAACTCGGCTAAGCGATCAATTAAAAAATAACCCTCAATACCACCCAAGCTGTGATCTAAAACGATAGTGGGTAGATCGCTAGTTTTATTACCCTGTACCCAAAGATGAACGTGATAACCGCCCAGATCGATTAATTTTCCTGGAGGAAGCAAAGTTTTGCGTTCTTTCAGACTACAGACTAAATGAAAAAAAGCGGTGGTCATCAAGATTAAGTACTGCCAAGCCATATAAGAAAGTTAGTCTACTCTAAAACATCATTAAATCCTCACCTCAGACTCTAGTTAAGATAAACAGGCTACCATCACCACCTCTACCAATTCTCATGGTTTCATCGATATAGGTAATATCTAGACTAGGAGTTCTACCTGGAGGATTTTTTGCCTCCACCACCTTAATCGGATCGAGCAGCTTTGTCTTGAGACCCAGAATTTTTGTAATGGCGACAAAGCGCTGTTGAAAATCGACGTTAATTTTTTGATTAGACAACTGTTTATCGGATAATGCGGGTTCAAACGTTGCGGTAACTCGGACATATCCAGATAGTAAGCCCGAATTATGTTCTACCCAGGCTTTGTTTTCAAAAGAAGCAGTTTTGACATCAATTATCTGGTGTATTTTGCCTACCTGAAAACCCAACGGTAAACTTCTTAAAGAACGAATCTCTCTGGCAGTGGAATATTCTAGAAGCCAATCCCCATCTAGTAGCTGCTGGGCATAAACTAAAGGTTTGGGAAAGGGCGATCGCTTTTCTAGCTCTATCGCTAAGGACTCTAGATATCGAACATCCCCCTGCTCTATTTCTAAATCCGTCAGAGGCGCGCCATCTATGACTTGACGATTAGCCTGTAACTTCTGAATTCGCTGCTCTAGATCTTGCTTAACTGCGATTCTGTTTTGTATTTTTGGCATCTTTTATTAATCTTCTTTCAGCCAAGTAAAAGGTTTAAACTATCAATATCTGTAATTGTAGTGAGTTATTGATCGACATTCTGCTTAAAGCGATCGCTATTAAAATCTGTGTTCGTATTCAATCAGTCCCCGCGTACCGTCTTCTTCAAAATCACTCGACCCTCGTAAGACAAAATTATCGTCGAGACGATAGCGAAAACCAAATTGGGCGGGGGTATCATTATTTAAAATTTTCAGCACTGAAAATGAAAGATTATTAATTAGGTCAAAAGCAATTTCTCCTGCTAATCCATCCCCCTCGTTATCTCTATTCTCGTCGATTATTGGCGTAGGAAAGAGACGCAGTTCGCCAATCGGAAATAGGTTATTAAATTCGGCATTTAGACTGCCAAATAGTGCCGAACCTGCTAAGGTTGCTAATCCAGAAGTCCCGTTGCTATTAGCTAAGGCTTCGACAAAACCACCTCCTAATAGAACTGCAATTTCTGAGGGACTGCGGGGAGGACTGCTAGTCAGTTCAATTTTATTCGTAATTTGACTAGCTAAACCTTTGACCTTGGCAGAAATGCGGATAGTTTCTAAAGTTCTCAAACCAGAAGCAGGAATTTCGGTCGGCGATACTTCGCTAGGAATACTGCGATCGCTGGCTTCGATGGCTGAACCAATTAGTAAGACATCGAGGAAAGGATCGAGAACATTATTAGTGGAAAAACGCGCTGTATTTTTATAGTCACGGGATAAATTTAGCTGAGTGGTAAACAGATTCACCTGTCCCCGTTCTAAAACTATTGTGCCATTCGGACTCGGCTGGAGAAACGTACCGTTGATATCGAGATCGCCAACCGCCGTAAAGGTAAATATTGGTGGTTGACTAATTTGTACATCTTCTCCTAAACGCAGCTTGAGGTCTTTGTATTGAGTTACAGCTGCAATTCCTTTGTCACTGGTCGAATTTGCACCTGCATTATCCGCGCTGGCAATTTGCTCGTTTTCGCCTTCTTCCGCGAGTAAAATCGTACCGTCAAATAAGGTTAAATCTCCCGTAATATTGGGTTCTGTTGCTTTACCCAAAATCTGGAGTTCGCCTTTAACTCCACCGTTGTAGAGTTTCGGCAGGTTAACTTGGTCGATATCATTGAATTGGATTGATAAGGGATTGAGAGAAAGAGTATCACCAAAGGGAACTGTCCCCGCAGCGGTAATTTGACCGCCACCAAAATCTCCCTGAAAATTTTTGACCCGTACATTATCAAGATCGAAGAATACTTGACTATTGATGTTGGTAATTAGGTTTTTGGGCAAACTTTTGGCTGCAACGGTTGCATCTTTGATGTTGGCAACTCCCTGTGCGGATAGCTTGCGAGGCAGGTTGTTCTGTTCGTCAAGAATGCCCGTAATGTCTAGGGCAATATTCCCTGAACCATCGATCCACTTAAGTTCTCCTCGCGAAAAGATATCTAAGAGTTCTAACCCTCGATCTTTGACATTTAGCTGTAGTTCCAGGCGATCGCTTTCAGATTTTGCCTGGGCAAATGGTAATTGATAAGGAATACTACCTCTAAGGGTCAGAGGGTCGGCATCTTGGGCAATAATACTGCTGGCAGAAAATTCTAACCGAGACTGTTTATAGTTAAAGCTACCTTTAGTTGACTGAATTGAAGTGTCGTTTAAAGCTGCATCATCAATCTTAATCTCACCTCTAGCTTGAGGATTGTCTTTTGTTCCCGCAATACTAGCCGTTGCGTTAATTAAACCATCTAGGACAAACTCATCAGGAAGAGAAAATAATTGTTCGACTAATTCCATCGGCACTTCTACGAGTCTAAACTGTCCTGACTGAGTAGAACCGCCAAAAGTCCCTGTAAAGAGGAGAGTCGGAGAAACGCTATCGTCTTGATTATTGGGAGAGAGGTCATCTGGATCGACATCTTGCAGCCTAACGGAAATAGGCAATAGAGTCAAAATTCCTTCTTTGAGGCTGCCTCTGGCAACTATTGTTTCGCCGACTAAATTACCCCAACGCCATTCTTCCCCCAGAAAATCAAATTCCGAAGTTATGCCCGTCTTTAACGAACCAAAAAGGTCAATCTTGCCATTAAAAGTACCCCGTAAGTTTCTAATTTCGGGAACTAGAGCCGTTTGTCTTTTCTGCTGTATGTTTGCCAGCCAAGCCTGAATTGCAGCTAGCAACTGTAGCCGATCAATAATCGGTGCATCCTCAAAGCCAACATCAAACAGGGGTTGACGCTGGGGATTTTCTCCTGACTCGTACAGATCCGCAGCCTTACCATAGGCGCGATCGCTAAAAATACGGGCAAAATCGTTCAGTTCAAAGATTTGCAGCGCTACTAAAATATCTTGAATCTGTCCCCCATCAATCGTAACCTGTCCATCTAGCTCTAAATCATCAGGTTTTTGGCTTAAATTTCCTTTGAGCTTGTAAATACTGTTTCTCTGCTTAAATTCAACGTCCTGAATCGCAAAATAACCATCGATATATTGAAAATCTCCCTCGAGGCGATCGCCTCGAATACTGGCTAAAGCAGGCTGATCGATGACGACGTTTTCGCCAGAAGTAGCAAGAGTCTCTAGATTAAAAG
>JBCBEA010000328.1:0-5180 GCA_038529195.1 Cyanobacteria bacterium J06600_6 | reverse complement strand
CAGCGATCGTCAAAATTAATTAGGCTCTGAACCAACCGATCTTTCTCTGTATCTGTGACATCAGCCTGTTTGAACCAGTCTAATATTTCATCCTGACAACCTGACTCAAAAATAGAATAATTGCCCTGTTCTAGATCTTGAGGATTGGGATTAAAAAATTCTTTGCCTGTCGCGATCGCCATTTTATCTGTGTCCGATCTGGAATTTCAAAATTATAGACTTACATTGAATAAAAGATCAACTAAAGGCGAAGGTGTTTAATTAGTTTTTGTGATTGTGATTAAGCGCAAGCTAAAGTTAAATTAAGAAACCTTATACTTACTGTGGCGGTATTTGTTTCGATCATGAAACGGCTTTATCCCTTACTTTTCAAAGCGATCGCAATTATTGTCGGCTTGTGGCTCATTTTGGAGTTTTCTTCACGGCTGTTTGCCGAAATTCTCTGGTTTCAGGAGGTTGACTATCTCTCGGTATTTTTAGTCCGTCGTCTGAGCCAATACATTCTTTGGCTGCTGATTACTATTACTTCAGGACTGTTTCTTGGCGCTAATCTGTGGTTAGCTCGTCGTTGGCAGTGGCAGTGGTTAGCCAATTCAGACTGGTATAACGTTGGCATGCCGATTAATCCCCAGCAAAAACAACTATTTGGCAGAGAAGAGGCTCAAAAACTCAGTTCTCAGGCATTTACACCTCGCTATTCTCCTCGTCTACGGCTACCTTTACTCTTGACGGGGGCGATCGCTTTAGGCGTTGCCATTACCTATATTCTAATTGGCTATACCGATACGGCTCTTTCTGTCTGGCAGACAAGCTATCGTTTACCCCAGATTGTTAGCACTTTAAAACCGCCTTTAGATATTTTTGATCTGAATAACCTGACCGGCTTTTTACTAGGATATCTGCGTCAGCTAGCAGTAATTGGCTTGATTGTCGGCTTACTATTGTGGAAACCCGTAGTCAGTTTGCGGGTGATCGCAATTCTACTTAGTTTTGTCTTTGGCTCAATTGCTTCGGGTAACTGGACGGTTATTCTGCGTTTTTTCTCTCCTTCTGATTTTGATCTAGTCGATCCGCAGTTTGCTAAAAACATCAGCTTTTATATCTTTCGCTTTCCTCTTTGGCATCTGCTAGAATCCTGGCTGTTGGGCTTGTCTTGCTACGCTTTGTTGGGCTGTACTCTACACTATTTGCTTTCGGGCAATAGTCTCTCGGAAGGGCGATTTCCTGGCTTTACCAAGGTACAGTTGCGGCACATTTCTTTCCTGGGTGCGGTCGTCATGTTTGCCTTAGCCTGCCATCACTGGCTCAATCGCTTTGATCTACTCTATAGTTCTCGCGGTGTAGTTTATGGTGCGGGCTATACCAATATTCAGGTACAGCTACCGTTAGAAGTTTGTTTGACTTTAGTCTCAATTGCCAGCGGGTTTTGGTTATTTTATAAAGGTTTCAAGGGATATCGAAATTTAAAAATTCAAAAACGTAAGATTAAAAAAATTATCTTACTAATTTTTCCCTTTACAGTTTATTTATCTGTTTTACTTCTCAGCGACATTGCCAGCGCCACGGTACAACGTCTGATTGTCCAGCCAAATGAATTAGCGAAAGAGCAGCCCTATATTGAACGCAGTATTGCTTTAACTCGTCGGGCATTTAATCTGGATAATATCGAAGCCAAAACTTTTAATCCTCAAGGACAGTTGACCGCAGCCGACATTCAAAACAATGATTCGACCATCAAAAATATTCGTCTGTGGGATACTCGCCCAATTCTGCAAACCAATCGCCAGCTACAGCAGATTCGCCCTTACTATCAGTTTCATGATGCTGATATCGATCGCTATTTATTGAGTCCCGAACCAAATTTAGCGAATGCGGATAAACAGCAGGTGATTATTGCAGCGCGAGAATTAGACTATGCTCAGGTACAAGATATTGCAAAAACTTGGGTTAACGAACATCTGATTTATACTCACGGCTATGGTTTTACTCTTTCTCCTGTTGATCGAGTCGCCGAAGGTGGTTTGCCCTACTATTACGTCAAAGATTTAGGTACGGGGAATCGAGAATCAGGCTCTTTGACTATTGCTAACGAGACGATTCGCAATAGCATTCCGATTGGCAAACCGCGTATTTATTTTGGCGAATTAACCAATCCCTATATCATGACCTCTACAAAAGTTAGGGAGCTAGATTTTCCCAGTGGGGAAGAAAACGTTTATACCGTTTATGACGGCACGGGGGGTATTAAAATTGGTAACTATTTCCGCCGATTTTTGTTTGCCGAATACCTCAAAGACTGGCAAATGCTCTTTGCTCAAAACTTTACCGACGATACTCAGCTATTATTTAGGCGCAATATTAAACAACGAGTCAAAGAAATCGCGCCTTTTCTTAATTACGATCGCGATCCTTATTTAGTGGCAGCCAGAACTAATAATTTAGCCGATAACGAAGAGCATCTATATTGGATTATTGATGCTTACACAACGAGCGATCGCTATCCTTATTCTGATCCAGGTCAAAACTCGTTTAATTACCTGCGCAACTCCGTCAAAGTGGTAGTCGATGCTTACAACGGCAAGGTCGATTATTATATTGCGGACGAATCCGATCCGATCATTCGTACCTGGGATAAAATATTTCCCCAGCTATTTAAATCCCTGTCAGCGATGCCGTTGGATTTGCGTCGTCACATTCGCTATCCCGAAGATCTATTTAGCACTCAGTCAGAAAGACTATTAACCTACCATATGCAAGATCCTCAGGTATTTTATAATCGTGAGGATCAGTGGCAGATTCCCCAGGAAATATACGGTACAGAATCTCAGGCTGTATCTCCTTACTACCTAATTATGAAGCTTCCCACCGCCAACCAAGAAGAATTTATTCTGCTCCACCCCTATACTCCTACTAGTCGTCCTAACCTGATCGCCTGGTTAGCAGCTAGATCTGATGGTGCTGAATATGGCAAGCTGCTGCTATATAAATTTCCCAAACAAAAGCTAATTTATGGTCCTAATCAAATTGAGGCTTTAATTAATCAGGATCCCGTAATTTCTCAACAGATTTCTCTCTGGAATCGCGAAGGATCGCGGGCAATCCAGGGTAATTTGCTAATCATTCCCATCGAACAATCTTTACTATATGTCGAACCACTCTATATCGAAGCCGAAGAGAATAGCCTACCCGCTTTAGCGAGGGTGATTGTCATCTATGAAAATCAGATCGTCATGGCAGAAACTTTAGACGAAGGCATCCAGGCAATTTTTCAACCCCAAGATAATGCTAAAACGATTATTCGCCCTGTAGAAGATGTAACCCCAGAAACCAATTAACTCAGAAATAGCTCACTCTTAAGCTACTATCAGCAAAAATGATAATAAACTGCTTTGTTATCATTATCAATGAATCTTGAAATTTTGATTGGACGGCGATCGCAATTGTTTTAATGAAACCAGTCGGGAATACCTAAAAAGCTGATAGCCGATAGCTGATAGCTCAAAACAATTTGACAAACAATACACCGCCTTAACTTGTCACGAATGGACAATCTCCTACAGAAACAGCATTGACATCATTGTTAGAGCAACTTTGCCTACTAGAAATATAGTCCCAAACAAAAAATTGATTTTTTACTTGATTGCCATCCCAAAGCACGATAAATTGATTTTTAGATCCAAAAGTTTACCCAGCGAAATATTACTTACAGATTACGATCTACATCACAGCAAGTATGGTTGGGAAAAAGTTTAGATGGAAAAGATAGAAATTTAATTAAGAGATTTAATAATTTGCTATGTCCCCTATCACTGCTCAAGCGTCTAAAGTTGCAGCTCAATTTCACCTAGATACCAATACTTTTCTTGTTTCTCTTAGTGAAGCAGAGGCAAAGGTGATCGAACAAAAAGCAAAGCGAGCGGGTATCAGTATCAATGAATATCTGCGGAATGCAGCGTTAGGTTTCCCTATGGGTAACTAATTATTAGCTGATAACATTACTGCTAGATGCCGCTCGATAAGACTGACAAGAGTTGGCGTAGTCTCTCACCGGTTTTTTCGACTTTCAGACAGTATCTAGCCCCGAAGATAAGCCACAACTGTTACTAGCAAAATACAGCCGACAAAAGTTAGACCTAATAGAACCAGCACAAATACCTCTCCCGATGACAGAGGACGATCTGTAGGATCTAAATATGCTGTGCGCGAATATTCTTCCGATTCAGATTCGGATTCAGACCAGTTAGGAGCTTGAATTACGTTGAGGCGAGAATAGCCAATGGTGAGGTCGTAAAGCGATCGCTTTTCGGGACTGCTCAGAACAGCATAAGCTTCGTTTAAACGCTGAAATTTTGCGGTAGCTACTGTAGGAGCAAGTTTTGTTGTGTCAGGGTGATATTCCTTACTGAGCTGACGATAAGCACGGCGGATGGCAATACTTGAAGCAGAAGGGTGCAGCTTCATTAAAGCGTAGTAGGTGGTGGCTAACTTTGTTTGTTGGGGTAAGGCTACAGATTTTTGCCGAGAAGAATTTGAGTTGACCATGCTGGGGAAAATACGGAAGCTTTCTTAATTATGTAGCGAACTTTTGCCAGCAAATCAAGGTAACAACCATAGTTTAGTTTAAGAAATATTAAACATAATCAACGAATAGCCAGGTATTTCGTGATGCTTGTAACAGAATTTAAAGTTATCTCGCCTTTCATCGAGTCAGAATGGGGCATAGGGTAAACTTACCCTTGATTCTATCTAGAATACGATCGCAAAACATTCGCAGTTGGAGCTATATAAAAAATGTCCCATAGCGTCAAAATTTATGATACTTGCATTGGGTGTACCCAGTGTGTAAGAGCTTGCCCTACTGACGTGTTGGAGATGGTACCTTGGGATGGCTGTAAAGCTGGTCAAATTGCCTCTTCTCCTCGTACTGAAGATTGTGTTGGTTGCAAACGTTGTGAAACAGCTTGCCCTACCGACTTCTTGAGTATTCGCGTCTACTTAGGTGCCGAAACTACACGGAGTATGGGTCTTGCCTACTAAGATCTAGCTTTATAAGTAAATTAGTAAATTGCAGTATTAGTCAATGTATTAATCCACATTTACTCAATCCAATACTTAAGCTGTCGTCTGGCTTTACGGTTGCGCTATTTAACAACGCAATTTTTAAGTTAGACGACATTATT
>JBCBEA010000327.1:0-5196 GCA_038529195.1 Cyanobacteria bacterium J06600_6 | reverse complement strand
AGAAGATACCCTGTCCTTCTGTACCAATAAGGTTAATTTTATCGAGAATGCTCTTAAACAAAAATTCTTCCTGGTGCTGTTCGGCAATATACCACTGTAAAAACTGGAGGGTGGCGTAGTCTGGCTCGGTATTGGCTAAATGTACTAGGTCATTAATCTTACTGGTAACTACCTGTTCGTGTTTGTAAATCTGCTCGAATAGCTCTGTTAAAGAGCCGAAATCTGATGGTGGTGCCTGCATCCCGTGAATAACCGCATAAGCACCTGTTTCCTGAAGATAGTTGAACAAGCGACGCATATGAGCCATTTCTTCATCTGCGTGTTGAGCTAAAAAAGCCTCACAGCCATCTAAGGATTTGTGAGCGCACCAGGAACTCATTTGCAGATAGAGGTGAGAAGAATATATTTCGAGGTTAATCTGTTGGTTGAGGCTATCTATGATTTGCGGGGATAACATGGCTTGCTACTCTAATACGTGTCTCTAATTCAAGTTAAACAGCCTTTAGTTTGAGTTTGCCAAAAAGTTTAGGATAAATTAACGGCATTAACTTAAGTCGTCGTGCAAATTTAATTGAACAGTTGAGATAAGGATTGGGGACTAGAGAGTAGGGATTAGGGAAGATAAAATGTGTAACTAATTCTGCTTCGGTGCTTGTCTGAGGTCAAACTAATCATGTGTATACCGTTGCCATAGTGCCTTGTTTTTTCCAATCGTATTTTTACTCTTGAGAGTTGAATAAATTCAAAATTTGACGACAAATATTTTTCAACTTTACCTGAGTTGCTATTGTTGGTTTTGATATGCCAAAAAATTCCCAATATCCAATGGTAGAAAATTGCCAT
Organism: Cyanobacteria bacterium J06600_6; assembly: GCA_038529195.1. GTDB lineage: Bacteria > Cyanobacteriota > Cyanobacteriia > Cyanobacteriales > Xenococcaceae > Waterburya. The sequence continues at coordinate 4,353 of JBCBEA010000327.1, read as the reverse complement.
TGTTCTTGATAGGCGGCATATCCTGAAAGTTTAATTGCCACAGCACAATATTCTGATTGATTTGAACTGGGGTCTATTTTGACCTGCATCAGAACATTTTGACATTGACAGGAAAAATCGGGATCGGGAAAACAAAAGGCAATATCGATTGAATTTGGATCGCAAAACTGCTTAGTTTCCTCACTTTGAATCCAGGGTTTTAAGTCGGCAATACATTCGGAAAACTCTCTTCTAAACAGATAGGCGATCGCTTCTACTTTGCTAATCATTCCTAAGTTTTTAACTTGCTCTAATGCATTCATCGTTATTTTTTCCTCAAAAACTAATTTATTTGAGCCAGAAATCGAGGCGCTGCTGAAAATCATGTCGCTCTAAATTTCTGCTTTCGATCATTCCGCAAATATTCGACCAGCGATCGGCAAGAATCATGGTCATTTTGCGTAGCTGGCGCAGGGATATTATTTCTGTAGATTTGTGTTGAGATCTACTCATAATTATTTTGTTTGTTGTATTAGCGAGTATTGCTAAGCTGCCTCTGGAGATAAAAAGCCACCAATGCGCCGATCTAAAACGCATCAGTAGTCTAAGTCACAAAAGATACACATATAGCTTCGGAGAATCCTACATCTATTTTCATAGCCTTGTTACGAACGATAGCTAGCAGCAACTATCTATCACATCTCGGCTTATATTTCGCTTTTTGCGTACCAAACCACTATATCTTTATTTTGAATTTAATTGCAATTAATTATCAATAACTGTATGATTTTTTTAGTATCACTTAAGAATTAAGCCATGAACAATAAATATGTATCAGAGCTAACAAATACAGCCCAAGTCATGATGGCTGAGGGCAAAGGCATTTTGGCAATGGATGAAAGCAATGGCACTTGTAATAAGCGTTTTGAGAAACTTGGTATTGCAACCACCGAAGAGAATCGTCGAGCTTATCGAGAATTTATCTTAACTGCTCCAGGTCTAAGCGACTATATTAGCGGGGCAATTCTGTATGATGAAACCATTCGTCAATCTACTAGCGATGGCGTATCTTTTGTCAAAGCGATGCAGGATGCAGGAATGATTCCTGGCATTAAGGTAGACACAGGTGCAAAAGACTATGCGGGACATCCAAATGAAAAAGTCACTCAGGGTTTAGATGATTTGCGCGATCGCATTGCGGAATATTATGAGATGGGTGCGCGCTTTGCTAAATGGCGGGCGGTAATTACGATCGGCGATGGTATTCCTAGCGATGGCTGTATTGAGGCTAATGCTCATGGCTTGGCGCGTTATGCAGCTCTGTGCCAAGAGGGTGGTTTAGTACCGATTGTCGAGCCAGAAGTGTTGATTAATGGCAACCATAGTATCGAACGCTGTTATGCAGTTACGGAACAAACTCTACACGAGGTATTCCGTCAGCTATACGTACAGGGAGTCGCTTATGACCAAATGATTCTCAAGCCTAGCATGGTTATTTCTGGTGACGAAAACTCTAACCAAGCTAACGTCGAACAGGTAGCAACCGAAACTATTCGCTGTTTGCTCAATACTGTACCTCCTGCTGTACCTGGAATTGCTTTCTTGTCTGGCGGACAGAGTCAAGAAAGATCTTCGGCACATCTGAACTATATGAATGCCAATCTAAGATCTAAATTCCCTTGGCGTGTAACCTTTTCCTATGCCCGTGCGATTCAACAACCTGCACTAGACTACTGGAGTGGCAAAGCCGAAAATGTAGCCCAAGCTCAAAAAATCTTAGTGCAGAGAGCGAAGCTAAATAGTGCAGCTAGTGAAGGTAAATACAGCGAAGAAATGGAAAAACAGCCCGCATTAGTTTGAAGTTAGCGGTTTTCTCGCTAGAGCAAACCATTTTCCCTAAAATATTCTCCTTAAATTATAAGTGGTAACGAACAATATATGTTGGTTACTGCTTTTCCTTATCCACCAACAGTTAGATATAAATATTCATTTGAGGGCAGTGAATTGAATCTTTACCCTACGTACAATTAATCGGTAACATCAAAATGATTCATAGTTTATCTTTCGCTAATGTTACGCTGTTTTTGGGAACTGTTGTTTGCCCACTTTTGTCCCTCATCCTGTTCATTTATTTTTTGAGATTGATGATTATCGAAATCAAAGATAAAGTGAACGAACGTCAACAGTGGCGGGCTACGCCATGTCCTAGCTGCATTTATTTTAATAACTGCCAAGAATTAAAATGCGCGGTCAATCCTTGTGAAGTTATGACCAAAAACGCGGTTGGCTGTCGAGATTTTCAGCCCATAGTGGGCGTTAGAATACATGACTATAAAATTAAAAAGCGTTTATAAAGAGCGAAATATATCCATCTAATTCGCCGAATAAAAAGAACCATCGGGCATTAGAGTAATTGAAACGCGATCGATTTGTACCTCTCGACCATATTTATTTTCAGACGAGACATCTTTTAGACGCACTGGCATTACAGCACTGGGAGGAAAAGCCCACCACTCCCCATTACGCAAGAAAGGATCGCTATAGCCGTTTTGTTGACACCACTGTTCGCAAACTCCACGAATAGCATCAGCTAAATTACTATAATTTGAGGTCATATTAAATCCTTTTAAAAAGAGTAATGTAGTGACTGATTGACCAAAGCTTCTGCCCCCTGCTCCCTCTGCTCCCTCTGCCCTCTGCCATCTGCCTTCACTTAACGACTCCTGATTTGCTTTTCCGCCACTAACAATAACAATGCGAAAATTGCTAACACGCTGCCAAAGATAAAAGGAGCTTGATAACCGATATTTTCCCATAGTAAACCTGCAATTAGATTAGCAGGAAAAAGAACTATCCCCGTAGCCAGAGCGATCGCTCCAAAAGCAGTACCTCTTAATTCGGCAGGAATGCGATCGCCAATTGCAGCCAGCAGGACTCCCTTGCTCATGCCTAGATACAAGCCATACAGGGCAAATAGAGTCCAGATTTGCCAGGGTGTTTGGGCAAAGGCGAAACCAAGATAAACGACAGCATAAATGAGAAAACCCGCTGAAATTAGACCGTATCTACCCAGGCGATCTGAAATTACCCCCGCAGGATAGGCGCTAAGAAAATAGGTAAAGTTCATTACCATGAAGGCTAGGGGAATAAATGTATTGTCTATTCCTACCTGTTGTGATCGCAATAAGAGAAAAGCATCGCTAGAGTTACCGAGATTGAAAATTAGAACTACGGCGAGTAAAATCCAGTAGCTTGCATCCAAGCTTTTTAGGCTATTCCACTGTAGGGGATTTGTCGGATTCTTTTTAATTAAAGATGATTCTTTAATGCCGAAAACTAATAGAGATACGGCGATTATGCCTGGAATAGTAGCCAGCCAAAATAAGAGCCGAAAATTTTGTCCCGACACATACATTAAGCCAACCGCAATCAAAGGTCCTAAAGCTGCGCCAATAGTATCTAAGGACTGGCGTAAACCATAAGCTGCACCCCTTTTTTCTGATGGTGTCGCATCCGCTACGATCGCATTACGAGGCGCGACTCTAATTCCCTTCCCAACGCGATCGCCAAAACGTCCGATTAGCACCCAAACTGGACTGTTTGCCAGAGCAAAAATTGGAATTACCAAAGCCGATAAGCCATATCCTACGATCGCCAATTCTTTGCGTTTTCCCAGGTAGTCGCTCAATGCGCCTGAGAATATTTTCAGGATTGAGGCGGTAGATTCGGCAATACCTTCAATCGTGCCGACGGTTACTAGGTTAACTCCCAGTACGGATACTAAGAACAGCGGTAAGAGAGATTGAATGATTTTGGAAGCTGTATCGGTAAAGAGACTAACAAAACCCAAAATCCAAACGTTGCGCGGTATGTTTTTAGGCGTGAGAGTTTTGAACATAGTGGCAAGGGGGCGGAGGAGGCAGAAGGCAGAGGGCAGAGGGCAGAAGGAGCAGTCCCACGGGATACCGCTACGCACAAAGGCTTTAGCCGCATGTAGGGAGCAGGGGAGGCAGAGGGAGCGGGGGGTGCAAAATTTAATTTCTTACCTTTTACCTCTTACCTCTTACCTTTTACTTTTCACTTCAATTCAGCTATTTGCTGTTGTAGATTATTGATATCGCGATCAAGTCTTAATTCTTGTTGTACGAGGTTGTTTTGTACCGCAAATAGTTTTTGCTTGAGGTTGTTTAGCTTGTCTCGATCCCCTATTTCTGTTTTTGAATCGGATGTTGCAGATAGATATTCAGCCTGAGTTTGCTTTAACTCTACTTCGGCAGTCGCGATCGCAATTTGTTTGGCTCTTGTCTTTTGGTACAGTTCATTTTTAAGTTGTTCTGTTGTCGTGGTTGGAGCTAATATTTTGCGATCGCCCAA
>JBCBEA010000326.1:0-5232 GCA_038529195.1 Cyanobacteria bacterium J06600_6 | reverse complement strand
ATGTCCAAAATGAAAAAATGCTCTACCAAAAACTTCAGCAGTCAGATACGACAGTCGTTAGTGTCGGGCATCGTCCCAGCATGCTGCGTTATCACCAGCAGGTACTGCAATTAACTGGTCAGTCCCAGTGGCAAGTCTCGTCTATCGAAGACTATTTAGTAACCCTCAAAGAAGATGTTTAGAGGCTTTAGGTAAACATTAAGAAATATTGAAGCGAAAATCACTAGCTAACAGGGGTTTAGAGGCGACTCTCTGCTTTTAAATCCCTGTTTTGATCTCCGTATATTCTACGAGAAATATTAGATTTAACTAACCTCAAGCCACTGGCTCGCAGTCATTAAATTAGGTGGCGATCGCTCTTTTGACACTAATGTTAACAATTAGATTAAGCTCCTATAACTGTTGTACTGATTTTTGTTGCCCAGATCAGAGCTAAAAAAACTGTGGTAACTTAATAAAGGTAAAGATAAGTAACGAAAATAAGAAATAGCCTCGGTTCGTCCACCTACACATAGCTCATACTCATTCAACCTGTGACATCTTCTTCAAGTTCCGATTGTCAATCAGCCAAATCTGCTAACATTCTTGACCTACCTCTACAGCCCAGGTTTGCGAAGGAAGCATGGCGAGTATTTTTCACGGCTTCTTTTTTAGTTTCAGTTCCCGTCTTTTTTCAAGCGCCGATTGTGAGGTTATTTCCTGAACTAAGTTTGGGACTGACCTTGTTTTGGGTTGGATTGGGCATCTATTTAGACCGTCGCTTCTCAGATCGCTGGTGGGGCGATATTATCCTCGGCTTTAGCTGGAGTTGGCTAGCAGGCTCGATCTACTGGGGGTGGTTGCGAGCCGAACCCCTAATTCATATTCCGATTGAAGCGATCGGCTTGCCCGTTGCCCTGTGGTGCATTTGGCGTGGTTGGGGCAAGGTTGGTAATTTCTTTTATCTGGGTTCGTTGTTAGGTACAGCAATTACAGACCTATATTTCTATCTTGTTGATGTCATTCCCTACTGGCGAGAGCTAATGACGGTTGATGTCGATCCTGCTCTAGCTTCACCGATTTTAAAGGCAGCCCTGGGACAGGTTCAAACCTTCTGGGGAATAAGCTGGGTAATTGTGTTGGTAAACCTGCTTTTAGGAGTTAGCTGGTGGGCGCTGAAAAAAAATGAGCTGCACTGGTGGGCGTTTGCGGGAGCAGTATTAAGCACAATTTTGGTTGATAGTCTGTTTTGGATTGTGGCATATTTTGCGTAGATAATTAATGTTAGGCAATACCCTGAGAAGAGGATATTTTTTTGCGCAGAGACGCAAAGACGGACGCGAAGCTAATCCAGGAAAGTAAAGCTCTCTAGTCGCGCGCGATTTTGAAAAAGTCGTCAGTCGTCTTACGACGATCTGCGCTAAGGCTCTGTGGGCATAAGAAGTTGTCTGCTGTGTATTCTCCGCTGAGAAGAAAAAGGGAGATTTTTGCAATCTTAGGATTGTCTGTTATCGAGCTTAGAGAGTAAACTGCATCTAATCCATAGCTGAAAAGTAGTAATGGCAAGATCTGTTCTAACTGCAAGTTTTCCTCACCATGAAATCTGAAACTCTTCTCTATATAGTTAAGCGGTTATCCCAAGCGGCTATTACTTTGCTGTTGGCTTCCGCACTCTGTTTTTTTATTTCGGAAATCGCCCCAGGAGATTATTTAGACACTCTCAAACAGGATCCGCAGATTACTCAAGAGCGGATTGCGGCTTTGAGTCAGCAGTTTGGATTAGATCAGCCCCCCATAGTGCAGTATTTTCGTTGGCTATGGAGAATTCTTACTCGACTAGATTTTGGTCAGAGTTTTGTTTACTTTCGTTCCGTTTCTTCTCTCCTCTGGGAACGCGTTCCCGCTACTTTACTGCTGGCGATCGCCTCAATTATTGCGACTTGGGCGATCGCTATTCCTTTGGGAATTTTAGGTGCGGTTAAGCAAGATACTCGTATAGACAAGCTGCTCAGGGTTATAAGCTACTTTGGGCAAGGTTTTCCTAGCTTTATTACTGCTCTGATATTTTTAATTGTGGCTCAGTTTTTGTCGCCCATTTTCCCGGTTGGGGGAATGACGAGTATTAACCACGAACAGCTATCCACAGTGGGAAAAGTACTAGATATTGCTTGGCATATGATTTTGCCGACGATCGCCCTCAGCATTACTAGTTTTGCTGGTTTGCAGCGTTTGACTAGAGGGCAGCTATTAGATGTTCTACGTCAAGACTATATACAAACTGCTCGCGCCAAAGGTTTGCCAGAAAATAAGGTAATCTATGTCCACGCCCTCAGAAATGCGATCAACCCCCTAATTACTCTTCTGGGCTTTGAGTTTGCTAGTTTACTAGGTGGCTCATTTATTGCCGAGTTCTTCTTTAATTGGCCTGGTTTGGGTCGTCTAACTCTACAGGCTGTTCAGGCTCAAGATAAGTATCTAGTCATGGCAAGTTTGATGATGGGTGCAACAATGCTCATTATTGGCAACTTAATCGCCGATTTACTCCTAAAGGCAGTAGATCCAAAAATTAAGCTAGCGGATCTCAAGTAGACTTAATGCTAAATTTCGTTGTTCCGTACTGTTTGAAATATCAAAACAGAAGACACATGTAGGTAGAGGAAGAGAGTAAGTATGTTACTACAAATTAATTATCTCATTCGTTCTAAGCAGGATGGTAAATATCTTGTGGCGCGAATGCCAGCCAAAAGCGGAATTGAAGCAAGCTACCTGCTGGTATTTCAGCATGACTACGATGCCATGAGCTATATCAACACTCATGGTCAAGAATTTAGCGATCGCCTAACTGTAGAAACTGCCTCTCCCATACAGCTAAAAGGACTGATGTCACGCTGGAAATATGCAGGCTTTGGGATTGTCAAAGATCCTCTTGTGCCCGACATTGAGTTTGTTAGCTGATGGCTGATTGTTAATCACTAATTACTAATTACTAAGAACTAGCGACTTAAAAGACTTAAAATCGACAATTCGCGATAGATTGAGTATGGGAGTAGCAAACTATACAATCTAAGGATAGATAATGAGTAAAACTGTTGCTGAAATTATGACTACCGAGGTAGTTACAGTATCTCCAGAAACCTCATTGCAGGAAGCAATTCAGATTTTAGCCGAGCGCAAGATTAGTGGTTTGCCAGTAGTGGACAGTGCAGGAGATTTGGTTGGGGTAATTTCAGAAACCGACCTCACTTGGCAGGCAACTGGAGTCGATACTCCTCCATATATTATGTTTCTCGATAGCGTCATTTATTTGCAAAATCCTGCCAAGCATAACGACGAAGTTCACAAAGCCTTGGGACAAACTGTCAAAGAAGCGATGAGCGATCGCCCTGCAAGCGTTAAGGCTAGTCAAGCGGTGCGAGAAGCTGCTCGTATTATGCACAGCAAAAAGGTAAGACGTTTGCCCGTTGTTGATGAGCAGTCGAAACTAGTCGGCATGATTACTCAAGGAGACGTGATTAAAATGATGGCAGCAGAATAGATTTATCGCGCAAATCACTATTCGTTATTTGGGTAAGAAGGAAAAGGGAAAAGGAACGTATTTAAAAACCAAGTTGAAAACCGAGTTGAAAACATAAGCTAAAAGCAGATTTTAAAATGGAAATTACTCCGGAATCAGTCAAAATTTTATTAAACTCCGAGGACTTCGGTGAGCGTATTCGAGGTCTAAATCAATTGCGCCAGATCGACTCTAAAATCGCTTTTGACATGCTACAGCCATTGATTGCTGATGAAAATACCCGCGTGCGCTATGCAGCGGTAAGTCAGCTAGACACCCTAGGATTGACGGATAAAGATACCTCTTTAAAACTCTTGCGCGATCGCCTGTTTAACGACCCGGAACCCGATGTCCAGGCAGCAGCAGCAGACGCGATTGGTGGTCTGAAGCTAACGGAAGCTTTTGGCGATTTGGATAAAGCGTATCACGAAACCTCAGAATGGTTAGTCCAGTTTAGTATTGTTGCTGCTCTGGGGGAGCTGGGAGAAACCGCTGGCTTTGGGCTGTTAGAAGAAGCTCTAAACTCCAATAACAATCTTTTGCAAACCGCAGCTATTGGTTCAATGGGAGAACTAGGCGACTCCCGAGCGATTCCCCTGTTAACCAACTTTGTCGAGCATGAAGACTGGCAGATTCGTTTTCGTTTAGTCCAGGCTTTGGGCAGACTAGGGGGAGAAGAAGCACAGGCCGCGATCGCTAAATTGGCTGAAGATGAATCCGAACAGGTTGCTCAAGAAGCAAAAAATAATCTGTAGAGAATAATAGCTGCGTTATTCCTCGATTCTAACTTGACGCCCGACCAAGAGGAAATCTAGTATAATCCATGATTAACATTGGCTTGAGGAATAGCGCGTGGTCAACCACTGGTTTTTAACGAGATTATCTGTTGTATTGGGTTTAACCCTAGCTCTTAATGCTTGTGGTGGCAGCACAGAAAATAGCCAGGATGGCAGCACTCTTAAACTGCTGTATTGGCAAGCACCAACAATTCTCAACCCTCATCTCTCTACGGGGTTCAAAGATGCGGAAGCTGCGCGAATCACTCTTGAGCCTCTAGCCAGCTTTAATAATGCAGGAGAGTTAATTCCTTTTCTAGCAGCAGAAATCCCTAGCGCAGAAAACGGTGGAGTAGCAGCCGACGGTAAGTCTGTTACCTGGAAGTTAAAACAAGATGTTAAATGGTCTGACGGTACTCCTTTTACGGCGCAGGATGTAGTTTTTACCTATGAATTTTTGAGCAACCCCAAAGTGGGGGCTGTCTCCGCAGGTACCTATGAAGTAGTGGAAAGCGTTGAGGCGATCGACGACTACACAGTAAAAATTAACTTTAAAGAGGTTAATCCCGCTTGGTCACTGGTGTTTGTCGGTGGAGAAGGAATGATTCTACCTCAGCACGTTTATCAAGATTACAGTGGCGAAAATGCTCGATCTGCCCCAGCAAATCTCAAGCCAGTTGGCACGGGAGCTTATCGTGTGGTGGATTTTAAACCTGGGGATACGGCAATTTACGAGCCAAATCCTGAATTTCGTCAGGTAGAACAGCTTGGTTTTGAACGGATCGAACTCAAAGGTGGAGGAGATGCAACCTCCGCAGCTAGAGCCGTACTGCAAACGGGGGATGCTGACTTTGCCTACAATCTTCAGGTAGAAGCTCCTGTTTTAGATCAATTAGCAGCAGCAGGCAACGGTAAGGTGGTTTC
>JBCBEA010000325.1:0-5254 GCA_038529195.1 Cyanobacteria bacterium J06600_6 | reverse complement strand
ATAAATGAGTCGATCTTGTCAATAATAGAATTTAGATAATCGTTATTGTTGCTCTTCATCTACCAAAGAAACTAAATAAAATTTGATTCGATTTTTGAATTAATCAATAAAATTAGATTTTATTACCAAATCATTAATTTATTGGTCAAAGTTTAAAAGACTTAATTTATTATGTCTTACATTAATACTCTAATGCTAAAGCGATCGCCTTACACTCAGTTCGTCTCGCTAAACGCTCGGTTTATTTCGGCGCTCCTTCAAGTCGGGAATTGTAGCACAGTCAGTTGCTCACTTTAAGGGTGCAGCTATCTTTTACTTCTCTTAGAGGTAGCTGCTTTTGTTGATTTGGGTCGCTCGTCGTCGCCACCAGTTTAATGTCTGCGTCGGATGGCGATCGCTAGCTCCGTCTCTCTCCCATTGTTCGCTTTGTGCCAGTGCATCCGAGCTTTGGGGTGTGTCGTCGCGCCTAGTATCCGTGTTCCGTCTCGCTTCGCTCGGTTATTTTTATGTGTGCAAGTGCGGTGTAGTAGTGGTGCGGTGTGAGTGTGTTGTTTGGGCTTCTTTGAAATTCGCTGTGTCCCACGCTGTGTCTTGGTTTTGGCTAGCTTTTGTGCTATAATTGTAGTTGTGTTTCGTTAGTTTTGCCGTGTCTGTTCTCGCTTCTTCTTCCGTGTTTTCTGGTGTGTTTTCCGTTGGTTTTTCGGGTTCGCGTTCTTTGCCTCCTGGTGCTTCTGCTGCTCTCTCTGCGTTGCTGCCTCTCGTTCCTGTTGGTGTTCGTGTGTCGGTGGGTTGCGCTGCTGGCGTTGACTTGGCGTGTCGGTCTTTCTTTGCTGGTTCGTCGTCTCTGCTGGTGTTCTCCGTTGCCTCTGGTCGCTTTGGCGCGGGTCGTTCGGCTTTTGCCCGCCGTTCCTGTCGCTGCGTGTCGTCTGTGGCTGCTGGTTCTCGCGGTTTGTTGGTGGTTGTTCCCGCTGGGGCTTGCCCTGCTGGTGTTGCTCCTTCGCGGTCGTTTCGTGGTTTTTCTTCGGGGTCGTGGGGTTCGCTGGCTTTTGCTCTCGGTCGTGGTCGTCGGGTGCTGCTGTGGCTTCCTGGTGGTTCTCGTCCTCCCCTGTGGGCTGGCGTTTCCTGGTCTTTGTCCTCTCTCCCTGGTGGCTGCTGGTGGTTGGGCGTTTGCGTTCCCGTTCCCGCACAGTTGTCTTTGTTTTAGGGGGTTTGGCGGTCTTTTTCTTGCTCTACGATGAAAGCGATCGCCTGACGAACTTTTTCCTGATAATTATCAATCTGCTTTAGCTCCCTTAACAAAGTTGGCGGAAGGCGAATATTAAACTGCGCTGTACATGGCTCATCCCAGTTATATTTTTGCTGATATTGATGTTTATCTAACTCAGGATTCCCCCCAGGTCGGCTCATAATGCGATCGCTTAAAATAACTACTCGTTAAATATAGCACGTTATCATGCTATAAAGATATATTAATTGGGTTTTAATTGCATGATATCATGCTATAATAAGGTTAATCGAGGCAGAAACCCGTCAAAGTTACACCTCGATTAAACCCAAATTAATTAGGTAAATATCATGTTAAACGATTCTGCATTGAAATTATCACCGCACGGTAGTTTCAAAGTTTCCCAACTCTGTAAAAGTGTAGCTATCTGCGAAGCTACAAAAGGCGATCGCCATAATTGGGGCAATGCCACTGAAACTGAGCCAGCTTTACACGGCTTCGCCGAAGCGCGCTCCGCGCTTAGACGCGAATGCGTCTGTGTTTATCTAGGCTGTAAAAAAGACGAAGTAGCCGAAAAAATAAGATATATCAATAATGCTCTAGGCTGCTACTGGTGCGAAGTTCGCCAGCCAAAATATCTCAAAGACTTTGAAGCTGAGATCAAAATTAGAGGAATGCAGAGACATTCAGATGAAGAAACCAACGGTCTAGATTTTTTACTTTGGGCTGAGAATGATTTCGATTATGTCGAAGAAGACGAATATAGCTACCACACTACAGGCTATATGCCCCACTGGTAAGGCGGCTTTTGAGTGAGAGTATTCTTACTCAAAACGCGCCGTAGAGATTTATAAGCTCTGTGACTAGTTATCTTGCTAGTCACTTTATTTTCATTATCCCTACATTTGGAAAATCATTCATCATGACTCAGAAAACAGATCCGTACACCATCTCTCTTGAAAATTGTCTCGAAGACATAGCCGAAAACTTTATCTATGCAAAGAGTGAAACGCAACGCTATCGCGTTGCCAGTCCTGCGAAGCAGGACGATGGCGCATCCGCGCCGTGTCACGTCCCGCCCTTCGTCTTAGTTCCCATCATGTTTGAAGCGGTAAACGATTTGATTGACGAGTTCTCCAGCAATCCAGAGAAATATCTTAGCGATCGCTTGCGAGAAAAACTAGATCAAACTGTCAACGAATATCTAGCAGCAGCCTAAATAAAAAAGTCATGGGTGTGTCGCGCTCATGACTCCTGACACTTCACGACATTAAACGTAAATTCAACAAAAATAAAGCAATGACTAGAGCTAAAAAATCCAATAATTTCAGTGTGTTTGGCACTCGTCCAACCGATGCGATCTGTCTCCCCGATGTTCCCTACTCTGTCAGACTCAACTGTAAAGATGGCGGTTTGTTCGTCGGTGGTAATGAAGCCCAGCATCGTAAGAGTAACCCCGACCAAAAGATAGATATCAGCATTGTCAAAGTATCCAAACACTTCGGTACTTTAGGTAAAACTGAGAATGTTCTCTGGATTCAGTTATTTTTTGTGGCTGCTCCTAACGTTGACTCTTCGATACTTCCTCAAAACGTTGTTTGCTGTAGTTATATCAAAAAGCAGTCGATCGCCCATCTGTTCAATAAAGTGCAAGAAGTGATGGAACATGGCGATCCTGGTATGGGAATTTTTACCCTTGGTTTTAATCGGGAAGCGGGAGAAAACGGAGTTTACTACACCGTCAGCTTTGATTGGAAAGAGCGCGAATCATCCGAGGAAAAGGCACAGCTAGAACTGATTGCTGCTTTTATGTCTGCCTACCAAGAGCAATTAATCGACATTGAAGGAACACGCGATATGACCTGTGTTGATGGTTGGAATGCTCAACAGTTACAAGGACTTAACACTCAACGCCAACAGCTAGAAGCAAGTTCGACCCCTAGCTTACCCGCTGCTTAATAACTAACAATAGCGGTCGTTTTTTTGCGATCGCTTTATCCACCAAAACCAAAAAACTATTACTATGACTAGACTTTGGGAATTATCCGAAGAAATCAGAGAATTAGAAAATGCGATCGCACTAATTGCAGATGATGAAACTTTAACTGATGAAGATAAAGAAACCAAACTACAAAAAACCTTTGCTCGATGGCTTGAAACTGGAGAATCATTTAAGACAAAAGCCGAACAGGTAGCAAGATTCATTAGACATCAAGAAGCCCTCGCAGAAGCCCGAAAAACCGAAGCTAGAAGAATCCGCGAACTGGCTAGTCAAGCAGAGAATCAAGCAGCTAGATTGAGAAAATACTTAACCTCTCAGATGATAATTTCTGGAGTTGATCGCATTGATGGAGTCTCGACTAAAATCAGCATTAGGAAAAAGCCATTTCAGGTATTGTTAAACGTTCCTCCTGAAGAATTACCCGCCGAATATGTCAGAGTTACCCACAAGCCAGATTTGACTAAAATTAAGGCATTACTAAAAGCCGATGGTCAAGGTGCAATTGGTTGGGCTACTCTCAATGAAAATCACGAACACTCTGTAACTATTAGATAATTATTGAAAGCATAGGAATATATCAACAGTGGATAATCCAGTCATTCAAACTGACATAGCAGACGTATTAGGACAAATTAATCAGAAGCTAGATAAGATAGACGACCGCCTGACCAAATTAGAGGTAGGTCAAGCTGAAATTAAAGGAGATATCAAAGCTGTTGACGAGAAATTATCAGGTCAAATCAAAGCTTTAGACACAAAAGTAGAGCAACTGGACAAGAGAGTAGGCAATCAGGAGTTTACTAATCGTGGTGTATTAGTTGGTTTGATTGTAGTTATCTTGGGTGGTGCAGCCAAATTTTTCGGCATGGTAGGTAGTCCTTAATAATTAATCATTTAAGGGCTGCGAACGAAAAAAAGGCAGGATTGAGATTATTTGCAGAAAATTGAGCAAAACAGTAAGAATACGGATTCCATAGTTACAGAAACCACCTAAATTGGTAACTGGTGTATCGCAGGATACAAAGTGTAATTTAAATTACATTGCCATCGTCAAAATAGCTCAATATATAAAATGCTCTATTTCTTCTCTATCTCATTCAAACCAGTTTATGTAAACTTACATTACGAAAAACCAAAATCTGCGTAAAAGTTAGCCGAATGTAAGCAGTTGTAATTGGCGCACCATATCCAAAATGCCAAAAAATACTACAAAAATTGGTCGGAATCTACAAATTGTAAAAAATATCTATGCCTGATACGAGATAAAAGCAAATAAAGCTATACAATGACCCTATATAAAAGCGAAAACAGTTGCCCGAAATGCCACTTTCAACAACTGCTCTCTTTTAAACCATGCGCCTTCTCTATCAAGATAGGTGGCGCGGTTTCGTGTACAAATTTTCATTCCACGCCTAAATTATGCCACAGATAAAGGCTGAAAAGAAGTTTTTTCAGATTAGAACAGGAAAGAACTGCCAAAGCATCAGAGAGACAACTACCAAAACTCCAGCTTTAAAAGGATTTCGAGAATTACAAAAAAATATTTCTGGGGTGAAGTAATGCAGACAGCAATATTCAATACCCCAGTAATTAAAATAGAAAGTCTTAAAACTAAATTCGATACTTTAGTACTATCTAATTCCTTTATCACTGTCATTGGTGACTATATTGAAGCTCTTTTCTTGCATCAGCTTCATTACTGGAGTCTATCCGAGTATGGGGTAGTGATTGATAACACTCGTTGGATTTACAAACCCCTGCGGGAATGGCTGACTGAAGTGTTTTCCTTTTTGACAGAGTGGAAACTGAGAAAAGCGATCGCCTCCCTGCTGGAAAAAGGATTGATCGAACGCAAAAAGCTCTATGTCAAACATCACGAAATCAAACACGCTAATCCCTATTGGAATCCAAAAAATCAGACTTACTACTACAGCGTTAACTACGATGAACTGCAAAAACGAATCGAGCGAGTAGAAAACAAGAAAAAAGCTGAAACCATTGAAAACGTCCGTATTGAGGATTTCACA
>JBCBEA010000324.1:0-5265 GCA_038529195.1 Cyanobacteria bacterium J06600_6 | reverse complement strand
TGTACCCAGAGAAGGGGCTCTTCTTCGTAGGGGTAGAGATAACGATAGAGGTCTAAGTAGTCTTCGTCGCTAAGTTCACTAGGCGACTTTTTCCAGAGTGCCTCCTGCTTGTTGATCTGTTCGTTGTCCAGAACAATCTTGACGGGCATAAAGTCGCAGTAGGTTTTGACTAGCTGGCGGACTCTTTGGGGTTCGGCGTATTCTACTTCATCGTCAAGGAGAGTCAGAGTAATGGTTGTACCAACGGTAGTGCGATCGCTTTCAGTTAATTCAAATTCGGGCGAACCATCACAAGACCAGTGTACGGCAGTTGCACCTTCTTTATAGGAGAGAGTATCGATCTCGACTTTTTCTGCCACCATAAAAGCAGAGTAGAAACCTAGTCCAAAGTGACCAATCAGATCGTTAGAATCCTTCTCATACTTTTTGATAAAGTCTTCAGCACTAGAGAAAGCTACCTGATTGATGTATTTTTTAATCTCATCTACCGTCATGCCGATGCCGTTATCGGAGACAGAAAGAGTTTTTTTGCTTTTATCTACCGCTAGCTTAATTGTTGGTTCGCTAACTTCTCCCTGCATTTCTCCTGCCAGGGATGCCATTTTTAGCTTCGAGATCGCATCGACAGAGTTAGAGATCAATTCCCGCAGGAAAATTTCGTGATCCGTATAGAGAGATTTCTTAATGATGGGAAAGATATTCTCGGTATGGATGGAAATATTGCCTTTTTCTAGCACAGATGGTTGTGACTCAGCCATATTGGTAATACAGTATCAATCGTAAACTACTTCTAATAACAATATTGTCCGATCGCTGTTGGGAAAGTGTTCTAGAAATACCCCACCCCCAGCCATGCGGATTACCCTACCTTTTAATCGCTTCTTCGTTAGTGGACTACGTTGTTAGGTGATTGGCTCGTAACGATCGGCCGTCAGCTTTTTTACTTTTTTAAATAGAATTGAGAAATTGAGAAGGTGACTAACGTATAGATTTGTGACCGCAAGACGATCGCCTGGTTAATATGAGTTTTTGTATCCCACAATACTAGGTTTTATTTTGTATCGAATGCTGCTTTTTTTTTTGTATTAAATAGTACAATTTTCCCCACGGAAGAATATTCGTATTACGCAAATTACAGTCTAAAGTCGCTTTTTGACTGCTCGAAGTTGAGTTAATCGTCAGAAACGGCTCAGATACATTTTAAATATTAAGGTCATGTCACAATTAGGAAGACGTAAATTTTTACTCTATGGCTCTACAGGAGTCTTAGCTAGCCTGCTCTTAAAGGGTTGTGCTGATGGAAGTGGTGGAGATACTGCTGCCGATCCCTGCGCTGCAAACCCCTGTGCTGCCGGAGATGGCATCAAGGTTGGTATTCTCCACTCTCTAAGTGGGACGATGGCAATTAGTGAAACCACCGTTGTCGATGCTGAGATGATGGCGATCGATGAAATTAACGCTGCAGGTGGAGTTTTAGGTAAGCAGATTATCCCCGTCAAAGAAGATGGTGCATCAGACTGGCCAACTTTTGCTGAAAAAGCCGGTAAGCTAATCGACCAAGATAAAGTCGCCGTTGTGTTTGGTTGCTGGACATCTGCCAGTCGTAAGGCGGTGTTGCCCGTGTTTGAATCGAAAAACCACATGCTGTGGTATCCCGTACAGTATGAAGGACAAGAATGTTCAAAGAACGTTTTCTATACTGGCGCTACGCCCAACCAGCAAATTGAGCCTGCGGTAGACTGGCTGCTAGAAAACAAAGGTAAAGAGTTTTTTCTAGTCGGTTCTGACTATGTTTTCCCTCGCACGGCAAACAACATTATTACAGAACAGTTAGCAGCTAAAGGTGGTACGGTTGCCGGTGAAGATTATCTGCCTCTAGGAGATACTGAAGTAACGCCGATTATCACCAAAATTAAAGCTGCATTACCCAACGGGGGAGTAATTTTTAATAGCCTTAATGGTGACACAAACGTTGCTTTCTTCAAGCAAATGCAGGGTGCAGGCTTAAATCCCGATAAGTATCCCGTAATGTCGGTTAGTGTTGCCGAAGAAGAAGTGCGCCAAATTGGACCAGAATATCTCAAGGGACATTATGCATCTTGGAACTACTATCAAACTGTAGAAACTCCTGCAAATAATAAATTCGTTACCGACTTTAAGGCTAAATACGGCGAAGATCGGGTGACTAACGATCCGATGGAATCAGCCTATATTATGGTTTACCTGTGGAAGCAGGCAGTAGAAAAGGCTGGCACTACTGAACTAGAAGCCGTTCGTGCAGCAGCAGTCGGTCAAGAGTTCGATGCGCCTCAAGGCAAAGTAGTAATGCAGCCGAACCACCATATTTCTCAGACAGTACGTTTGGGAGAGGTAAGAGATGATGGATTATTTGATGTTGTCTGGTCTACAGAGGGCTCTTTAGATCCTATTCCTTGGAATCAGTACGTCAAGGATACTAAAGGCTTTGCCTGCGACTGGACTGACCCTGCGAAGGGTGGCAAGTATAAGGAAGCTTAGATTGTCTTTACCTTGAATGTTTGGTGTGGGAATAATATTATCTTAGCTATCAGCTATCAGCTATCAGCTTTTTAAGCCTCCCACACCGATCGTCTGCGCCATTAAAAATACATATTATATAGAATGTGTCTACATTAATTGAAGGTTTATTTAACGGCATTAGTATTGGTTCAGTCTTATTAATTGCAGCCTTGGGTTTAGCCATCGTCTTTGGGCTAATGGGGGTAATTAACCTCGCTCACGGTGAGTTGATGATGCTGGGAGCATATGCCACCTTTGTCGTCCAGAACATATTTAAATCTTTTGGCGAACCCTGGTTTGATTTTTATATTATTGTGGCAATCCCCGTCGCCTTTATTATCTCGGCGATCATGGGTCTGATTTTAGAACGGGGGGCAATTCGTTTCTTGTATGGCAGACCCCTGGAAACCCTATTAGCTACTTGGGGAGTAAGCCTAATTTTGCAACAGTTTGTCCGTAGCGTTAACTGGCTGCTATTTATGGCGATCGGGATTTTTAGTCTGTTGTTTTTCGGCGGTCTGAAATTAGCGAAAAATAGACCGGATTGGGTCAAAATTAAAAATAAAGCCTTAGCTTTGATTCTAATTCTGGCTTCAGGAATTGCGATCGCATTTTATTCTTTGTTAAATAAAAATACTGTTTTAACTAAGCCGTGGTTTAGTGCCAGAAATGTGGATGTAACTGCCCCTAGCTGGTTGCGGGGTGGAACTACTGCTCTGGGGTTTCAAACTCCCTATGTACGGCTGTTTATCATTGCCCTGACGGTAATCTGTCTGATTGCTGTTTATTGGTTCTTGCAAAAGTCAACCTGGGGTTTAAAAATACGAGCCGTAACCCAAAATCGGACGATGAGTTCTTGTTTGGGAATACCCACGGACAAAGTAGACGCTTTAACCTTTGCCCTCGGTTCTGGATTAGCGGGAATTGCAGGGTGTGCAGTGAGCCTGCTGGGTTCGGTTGGACCGAATACAGGACAAAACTACATTGTTGACACCTTCATGGTGGTGGTAGTTGGTGGAGTCGGTAATCTTCTTGGTACTGTTCTTGCGGCTATTGGCATCGGAACTCTTAACTATCTAATCGGTTCGGGGACTTTGGCACTGATGCTGACTAACTTCAGCGCACCTCAGTTCGTAATTGACTTATTCTTGTTTTTTGCCACCAGTAGTATGGCAAAGGTGATGGTGTTTGCCCTAATTATTACCTTCCTACAAATCAAACCTGCGGGACTATTTCCCCAAAAAGGTAGAACTGCGGAACTGTAGGTAGTAAGTAAGCAGCAATAAATTTGCTTTTAAAGCTTAGAGCCTAAAGCTAAGAGCCTAGAGCTTACGAACTAATAACTTCTCGACGAAGCAAATTCAAAATAAACGACTAAATAATGACCAGCGAAACGGGGATCGAAATTAGAAAAAAAGAGCGTCAAAGCAGATTGATTGAGCTGGGGGTAATTTTGGCTGCGGTGATTGTCTTTGCGGTTATTTTACCCAGTATTCTTCCCGCTTTTAGATTGCGATTGATTGGTCGTACTTTATCTTTAGCAATTGTGGCTTTAGGTATTGACTTGATCTGGGGCTACACAGGTTTGCTAAGTCTGGGTCATGGCATCTTCTTTGCTTTGGGGGGTTATGCCTTGGCAATGAATCTCAAGCTACAGACAACAGGGGGAGAATTACCAGATTTCTTTACGCTTTATGGGGTCAAAGAGCTGCCTTGGGTTTGGTTACCGTTTAAATCTTTTCCCTTAACGATTCTGGCGCTAATTATTATCCCCGGTATTGTTGCCGGTTTAATTGGCTACCTTGTCTTTCGTAACCGTATCAAAGGTGTTTACTTTTCAATTCTCACTCAGGCTTCTCTACTGGTTTTCTTTAACTTTTTCAACGGTCAGCAGAAAATTATTAACGGCACCAATGGCTTAAAAACCGATACGGAAAAGATTTTCGATCTGGTAGTTAGTTCTGCGGGAGTGCAGCGAACTTTTTATATCATGACGGTTATCTGCCTGGTATTAGCTTATTTACTCTGTCGCTGGCTGACTAGCGGAAGGTTTGGCAGACTCCTAAAAGCAATTCGGGATGATGAAACTAGAGTCCGCTTTTCGGGCTACGATCCTACGGGGTATAAGGTTCTGGTCTTTGCAATTTCAGGAGCGATCGCTGGTGTGGCAGGAGCTTTATATACCGTTCAAACAGGCATTATTACTCCCAGTGATATGCGAGTAGCTTTTTCGATTGAAATGGTGATCTGGGTAGCAGTAGGCGGCAGAGGAACCCTAATCGGCGCAATTATCGGCACCCTGATCGTCAGGCTAGCTCAGACCTTTTTAAGCGAGAGTTTTCCCGAAATATGGCTCTTTTTCCAGGGAGCGTTATTTCTAATTGTGGTAACGGTATTGCCTGACGGTATTATTGGCTGGCTAAAAAATTACGGCTGGGATCAACTGCGATCGCTTTTTGGACAGCAGAAATTATCTACTTACCCTAGTTTGGCTGAAGACCCAGAGGTGCAGCAGGAACAAGATCGCATATCAGGCGATCGCTCTGGATAAGAAATGAAGCTATTTCGCCTTAATTAAAAATCATCAGAATACGTCTTGTTTATTAGCTGATAGCTGATAGCTGATAGCTGATAGCTAAAAACAAATAAATTAGAACGAAGCTGATTCAGATCGAGCAGATAATGAGCAAAATATTAGAAATTGAAAATTTGACCGTCAGTTTTGAT
>JBCBEA010000323.1:0-5274 GCA_038529195.1 Cyanobacteria bacterium J06600_6 | reverse complement strand
GACTTCTTGCATAAATCACCATTAACTATCTAGGTAGGAGGTAAAAGGGGAAAGGGAAAAGGGAAAAAGCCCTGATCATTTATTCGTGCAAGAAGTCTACTGTCAATATAGCCCAATCAAAATAAGGAAAAAGTAATTTTCCGCTAATTATCTTTCCAGGGGGAAGTTTAGCCTTAGCTAGCAAGATACTCTCTAATCACCATTTTACGTTTACGAAGTTTAGAAAGAGCTTCTCTTTCAATCTGGCGCACTCTTTCTCTACTAATACTCAAGCATTCCCCAATCTTGGCTAGGGTCATGGGTTTTCCATCAGCCAAACCAAAGCGAAGACAGATGACTTCTTTCTGTTGAGGAGTTAAATCCGACATCATTTTTTCTAGATCTTGTTTGAGAGAAGAAGAGGTGGCATAGTCTTCAGGAGATTGACCAGAATCTTCGAGCATGTCCCCTAGTTCTGTATCATTATTATCTCCAACTCTCACATCGAGAGAAATTGGCTGACGAGATTTTTCTAAATAATCTCTTACCTGCTTAGGCGTTAGATCTAGTTCTTCTGCTAGTTCTGAGATAGTTGCTGTTCTACCTTTTTGCTGTGCTAGCTGCCTTTGGGCTTTTTTAATCTTGTTGAGCTTTTCGGTAATATGAATCGGCAGGCGAATAGTACGACCTTTCTCGGCGATCGCTCTTGTAATTGCCTGACGAATCCACCAGTAAGCATAGGTGCTAAAGCGATATCCTTTGGTTGGATCGAATTTTTCTACCCCACGCTGCATGCCAATTGTTCCTTCCTGAATCAAATCTAAAAGGTCAAGATTGCGCTTGAGATATTTTTTGGCTACAGACACTACCAGTCTGAGGTTTGCCTCCACCATTTTACGCTTGGCAGAATCACCCGATTCTAGTGCTGCTAATAGTTCGCTGTGAGTGATTTTTGCAGCCTTTGCCCACTCTTCTGTCGTTGGTTCTACACCATTTTGCTCGACTAGCGATTCCTTAACTTTAGTTAGGGCGATCGCCTTTTGGACTCTTTTGGAATACAAAATTTCTTCCTCATGAGTCAACAGAGGAACGCGACCTATTTCTTTAAGATAGCTTCTAACTAAATCGTTAGATTTTTGTGCTGTTTTCATTACGCGATTTGCTTATTGATGTTGATTGTGTGGGAGAAAGCTTTTAAGCGGTCAGACTCACAGTTAACTTTTATGAGAGTTAGTATGTACTTCTGTTAACCAGGTAGATGAGTTTCAATTACCAAAATCTTTCTTTATCTGGCTGATGGTCTACATCTGAGCTATATAACCGCTTTTTTTCTGTACTTCAGCATTTTTGAGAAAATAAGAGTGTTTGCATTTCTACATACATGTCTTTACGATACACGATATTTATTAACTTATGTAAAGTTTGTTAAAAGATTTGCCGAGCAGTTGGCAGATGCAAAATCAGCTTTTTGTTTTACGTTCAGACGATCGTATCTAAAAAAGCGAGAGAAAAATGCAACACTGGCAACAAAATCAGTTTAATTAGAGTAACTTTGCAGTTTGAATATGGCGATCGACGAAATAAAAGCTCCAAATTTAGAAGCTGAGGGCTGTGGATGCAAAATTTTCCTGGCAAATGCCCAGATAGTGGAGATAGAGATAGTCGCAAAACTTGAGTCTGTAGCAATTAGCCTGTCTGAATTTGAGCTGAGTAATCACAGTTCAACCGAATTTGAGTTGAAGAAAACTTTGGGTAATTGCTGCTGAAGTGCCGTATCGACTATTATTTGCATTATTTTGTTTTACCGCTTTATATAAAATATTACTATGGGAATCGGGGTCAGAAAACTGTAAAAATAATTAAGCGTCAGACATGAGAATTTTTCCAATCAAGCAAAATTAAAATCTATGAATACACCTCAAGTGGCTGCGTGCGGTTCTTGGAAATCACCCATAACTTCAGATTTAATTGTTTCCCAAAGTATTGGCGTCGGCAGCTTGGCTGTTAATCATGAGAATATTTATTGGCTGGAGAAAAGACCTCAGGAACGGGGGCGAAGCCTACTGGTAGGCTACAGCCACAAAGGAGAATTAAAGAGTTTTACTCCTGCACCATTGAGCGTGCGCAGCAAAATTCATGAATATGGTGGTGGTGCTTTTGTGGTCGATCGCAATGCTATCTATTTTTCCAACTACCAAGATGGCAGGATTTATCAGCAGGTAATCGGTACCAAGCCATATCCTTTGACAGAACAGTTAGATTGTCGCTACGGAGATTTAATTGTAGATCGCGATCGCAATCGCCTCATTTGTATTTGCGAAGATCATGCCGTCGAGACGGAAGCCCAAAACAGGATTGTGGCAGTCAATATTAATACGGGTAGAATTACCAATTTGGTAGCGGGCAGCGATTTTTATTCTTCGCCTCGATTGAGTCCAGATGGCAAACAGCTAGCCTGGTTAAGCTGGAATCATCCTGATATGCCTTGGGACAGCTCTTATTTATGGCTGGCATCACTTGATGAAGATGATTTAATTTCAGATCCGGAATTAATTGCGGGGGGCAGAGAAGAATCAATCTGTGAGCCGAAGTGGGGCAGCGACGGAACGCTTTATTTTTCTAGCGATCGCACGGACTGGTGGAATATTTACCGACGTCAACCAAATGGCAAGGTAGAAATACTGCACCAAAAATCGGCAGAGTTTGCCTATCCTCACTGGGTTTTTGGCTTATCTACCTACACGCTAGTGGGCGAGAAACTAATTTGTGCCTACTCTGAAGCTGGCTGCTGGCATCTTGGGTCAATTGACCTCAATACCAAGCAATTTACAGAAATCAGGACAAGATATACCAATATTGCCGATCTCCAAGGAGGAGATGATTTTGTTGTTTTTGTTGGCGGTGCGCCCACTGAAACCACCGCTATTATTAAACTCAATCTAGAAACAGGTCGAGAATCAATCCTGCGACGTACGGGGGAACTACAGATAGATCCTGGCTATTTATCTCTTCCAGAGGCGATCGCTTTTCCGACAACGGACGATCTAATCGCCCATGCCTGGTATTATCCTCCCCAAAACCAAGATTTTTGCCCCCCATCAGAAGAATTACCGCCGTTGGTAGTCAAAAGTCACGGAGGTCCTACCGCAGCAGCCTCAGTAGATTTAAACCTGCGAATTCAATATTGGACGAGTAGGGGTTTTGGCTATTTAGATGTTAACTACGGCGGGAGCATTGGCTATGGTCGTCAATATCGTCAGCGCTTAGATGAGAAGTGGGGCATTGTGGATGTCGATGACTGCGTAAATGCTGCAAAATATTTAGTTGATCGTGGTCGAGTAGATGGCGATCGCCTGGTCATTACAGGCAGTAGTGCGGGAGGATATACAACCTTAGCAGCTTTAACTTTTCGCGATACTTTTAAAGCAGGAGCTAGCTATTATGGAGTAAGCGATTTAGAGATTTTAGCGAAGGATACCCATAAATTTGAATCGCGGTATTTGGATCGGCTAGTAGGCAAATATCCAGAAGATCGAGAAGTCTATCAAAAGCGATCGCCGATTTATTTCACTGAACAGTTAGACTGTCCCGTAATTTTTTTCCAGGGTCTCAAAGATAAGGTGGTACCCCCCAATCAGGCAGAAATGATGTTTCAAGCAATTAAACAAAAAGGTCTACCCGTGGCGTATATTTCCTTTGAACAGGAAGCTCATGGATTTAGAATTGCCGAAAATATCAAAACGGCTCTCGATAGCGAATTCTACTTTTATTCCCGCGTATTCGGTTTCCAGCCTGCCGATGTCATTAAACCAATTGAGATTATCAATTTATAGCGGATTTTAGAATTGCCCATTGCTCATTGTCCATTGCTAAAATATTGCCTGTTCTTTTGGACGTTATAAAAAAAACATGCCAGTCAACCGAGTATTTTTATATATTCCCAATCTTATTGGCTACGCAAGATTTGGCTTTTATCTAGCTAGCTTTGCCTGTCATAGCTTAGGCTATTGGCAACTATGTTTTGCCCTGTATGCGATCGCCTTTATTTTAGATGAGTTTGATGGTCGTGCTGCCCGTGCCTATAACCAGAGCAGTAATTTTGGCGCAGCCCTAGATATGGTGGCTGATCGTTCCGCGACGGCGGGTTTATGCTTAATTTTGGCGCAGCTATATCCTACCTATTTGCTCGCCTTTATTGGTGCGATCGCCTTAGATGTTAGCAGTCATTATTATTTGATTTATGCCACAGGCATGTTGGGAAAAAGTAGCCACAAAGATTCATCACAATGGTCAGATAATCCTCTGCTCCAGCTTTACTACGGCAATAAGTCTTTTTTGGACATTTTGATTCTCGGTAATGAAGTTTTTTACCTACTGCTTTATCTAAATTTTTATCTGGTTAAAAATAGTCTGACTATCTTTAATTGGCAAACAAATATTTGGCAAATATCACTACTAATAGTCTTACCAGTCTATCTTTTAAAACAGGCTACTAATGTTTTACAGTTACAGGCTGCTGCCCAAGAAATCGCCAGGCTAGACCTAATTAATAACCAAGATTAACTGATAATAATTATTACTTATTATGATTGAAAATTAATTAGCATGACTAGAAACTGGTAACTGCACAGTATCTAACCAATATTGCACAAAAGTTTCTGCTAGCTGATTCAAAAGCTCCATATTCATTGGCTTAGAAATATAGCTGCTAACTCCACAACGATAACATTCAGCAACATCTCTAGGATTATCAGAAGTAGAAAAAATAACTACGGGAATACTCTGTAAATCTGGATTTTGTTTTAATTCTATCAAAACTTCTCTACCATCAGTTCCAGGCAGATTCAAATCCAAAATAATTAAGGCAGGACGAGGAGCAAGAGATCGATCTTGATATTCTTCTTGATGCAGCAAAAAATCAAGTGCTTCTTCGCCATCTTCGCAACGATAGATAGCCCGAGTCAAGTTAGCTTTTTTGAGCATGCGAGTCAACGTACAAAAGTCTGCATCGCTATCTTCTACTATTAGTAATGGCAATAAAATTTCTGCTCTCATTTACTCAAAATTACTGTAACGTAAAGTAAAAAATACTGCCTGAGGTGTAAACAGATTCAACCCAAATTTCGCCACCGTGCCTGGAAACAATTTTCTGAGAAATAGTCAAACCAGCTCCAGTCCCGCCTCCATATTTTTTTTGACCATGAAGTCTTTTAAAAATTCGAAAAATAGTGTGCAAATGTTTTTCCCGAATGCCAATCCCGTTATCCTTGACATAAAAAATAGTTGTCTTTGATC